>NZ_JAUBOZ010000025.1:0-84533 GCF_036700475.1 Microcoleus sp. T2B6
CAGTTATCACCAGTCTTATCAACTGGGTTAACCGTCCCGTAAGCCTTTCAACCTACTTTAGGTTAAACGAATCGCACGTACCGTTAGACCGCAGGCTTCTTTTTCCTTTTTTTCAAAGGCTTTTTTGAGTGACGGAGTTCCCCCGCCACTTTCGTAACTCAATCCAATCTTCTTTATGAGTTTGGCTGAATTTTTATCTCGCTCCAAGGATTCTCCACACTGACAACAATGCCACCGCTCTGATAATTCTTTCGGCACTTTTTTGAGGCAGTTCCAGCAATGTTGAGAAGTTCCTTTGGGGTCAACAAATAGAACAGTTTTACCTAACTTCCAAGCAACATATTTGAGAACGCTGGCGAATTGTCCATGAGCCGCATCAAGAATGGATTTATTCAAGCCACTTTTTGCTGACTGGCTGTTCGGTAAATAAACCAAATTACCATTCTCAATACCAGTCTTGGGCTTGGCACGTCTAGTCAGATTTTTGACGCTCAAATCTTCAACAACTAAAACATCACATTTACCGAATAGCTCATGTGCAGTTTTGAATTGAAAATCTAATCTAGCTCTCGCTACAAACTGATGGAGTTTGGAAATCTTGTCCTTGATAACTTTCCAAGGCTTAGAACCCTTAACTCTATTAGCTAACTTTGCTTGAAGTCTTGCTAATTTCTGGGCCGACTTCCTCAAGAATCTAGGATTTTCTACCCTTTTGCCACTGGAAAGATAAACGTAATTAGTGACTCCCAAGTCGATACCAATAGTATTTTCGACCGTCGGTTGAATTTCTGCAACCGTTACGGGAACCCTTTTATCTTCTAGCGTCAGGGAAATATACCACCCATCCGCTTCTTTGATAACTGTGCCCGTCTTAACTTTGAACTTTGTTGGTATTGGACGGTGGAAAACCATAGGCACGCTTACCTATTTTGGCGAGGCTAATACAAATCCTATCTTGCTCGTCCTTGACAATATCTAAGTTGTCTAATTGAGGATAAGTGAAAGATTTGTAGTAGTGAAGCCCTTTGAATCTGGGCCTCCCTCGACGAGTGCCGTTTTTGTCGGGGGTGGTGAAATTTGAAAAGGAAGTTTCAACTCGGTTGACGACATCTTGCAAAACCTGAGAATCCAGCACTTTGTAATCAGGAAATAGCTTTTTAGTGTTTTTCAGATCAGCCAGTTGTATTGTCTGCCACTGTACATATCCGCCTTCAATGTTTGAGAAAACATCACCTTTCCTGGTCAAAGGATTGCCTGACTCATCCTTTTTTCGGCCGTCCCTGGTTTGCACTCTAGTCAAGGGAATATTTTGATAAATTTCCTCAATCGGGACTATCGAAACAATCAAGGGACAGGCGTTGATAGGTGTTCTCGTGGCTTCCCACCACCTAAATCTTTCGCCGAGTCGGTAGTTGTACTGCCGACGGCAGAGTTCTAAATGAGCCACAATAGTTGTTAGTTGGGCTTTCGTGGGTTTGAGGCGGTATTTGTACGTGAGTTGCATTTTTTAACTTCTTTTTTTCGACCTACCTTAATGTACCATTTCTTTTGATTTAATGTTTAGAAAGTACATCAAAGTTAAAGGTACTCGCAATGTCTAATTGTCGCTTTGGGTACCTACACCCGACGCTTCTGGACATCCCTGCGGTAATTCCCAACGGGGTACTTCGCGCAGCGCTCAGATTAATCCCCTCTAAATATACCGAGGGACTTCTCGGCTGGTAGTTAAGTCCTTGCAATCGATCGGCGTGTGTCACTGTTTTTGATTCGTACAGGATTTGCGCGCAGGTGTCGATCAACGCGGTTTCCTAACCATCAGCAGCGTTTTCGGTAAAAATTAGCGGTTTTTCTAAAGATGCTAAGGCTTTATCGCAAGCTTTCCCCGATACTATGCCAGAAAATATGTCGCGCAAATTCTATGAATGGCCAGATTTAGTGCAGCTTTACCGCGATGCAGACGTAATTGCAGTTTGTTTGATGGACAATAAATATGCTGCTGGAGGTACGGCTTTACTGGAAGCAATGGCTTGCAAGTGACCCGTTGTCATTACTCGGACTCAAGGTATGGTCGATTATTTAGCGGCCCCGGATATTGCTAAAGTGGTAAATGTGCCAGATGCAGCAGGTTTGCGCGAGGCGATCGTCCATTTGCTAAAAAATCCTCAAGAAGCTGAATCTCAAGCGCAGCGGGGGTACGAAATGGTTGTGAACCAGCACAGCAGCGAACCTTATGTCGATATTTTAGCCCAGAAGCTGCGATCGCTTTAAACTCGTAATATCAGCAACGGGCAAGATGCCCGTTCCACAAAACAGAAACTTGGTTGTGGAACAGGCATCTTGCCTGTTCATTAAAAACTGGTAAAACAGGCCGGAAAGCCTGTTGATTAAAAATCACGACTCCCGTCCACTCGCCCATTTATCCCGCCATTTCACAGTCCCTTCCGAAACTAAAACCCAGCGGCGACAAACCAGATTTTCTCGCAGCGGCGACAGTCCTTCCCGTAGCAGCGCATACTTATAAGAAATCAACTTCCCGGCACTTTCATTAAAAGGAATTTCCCCAAACCAAGTATTAGTATTGATATACTCCAACGGGTAGCCCTTACTAATATCCCAATTCCCCAATTCAGGACAATCTCCAATTACCACAATTCTTTCCCCAGGCTGAGTTTGAACGCTGTTAAGCTGCGCCCGCACAATAGTTTTCGCCTTAACTCGCTCTCCGACGCGGCTAAAAATCATTACTTCCTGCGAACCCAACTCTAAGTTGTACAGCATCCCATCTTTAACTTCAAACTTGCGGCGCGATAAAACCTCCGTATGCTCTCCATCAGGCAGCTCAGTATCAACCTCTTCAATTGTTGTAACAGAACTGCCACGATTCATCGCTACAAACACCACGGAATCGCGATAGCGGCGCACGTAACAATAAACATCAGGAGTTAGATATTTTTGCCACTGACTCCCCATCGAAATAGCTGGATTCAGCCGCCGCAATCCCGACAGCAATCGCACAGCTCGGTAAATCGGCGAATCAGTATCCCACTTTTCCATCATCGGGCGGTTGTAGGGGTCATTTCCCCCATCTGTATCATCGTGCAGATACTGTTCGGTGCCGTAATAAATGCAGGGAATGCCGCGAGTCGTCATAATTAAACCTATCGCCAACAGCAGCATTTCTGGATCGGGATTCAACGACTGAAACCTCGGCATATCGTGGTTGTCAATAAAAGTAATCAACTCCGTCGCCCCGTAGTAGCGGTGATCCAAATTCAGGACATCTTGGACTAACTTAAATCCCGCCTCCGCACCCTTCCCCAATACTTCTCGAATTGCCACGCACAGACCAAAATCTAAAATAGTCATCCCCGACTCGTTGACAAATTCCACAGAACGATCGTTTCTAGGGTCGCTGTAAATCCATTCGCCAAAAATGAAAACATCAGGTCTGTGTGTTAAAATGTCAGCATTAAATTCCTGCCAAAACCAAATAGGCATATGCTTGACTGTATCAACCCGCAAAGCATCAACACCTCTGTCCAGCCATTGTTTAATTGCTGACTTAATGTAATTGCGGTAGGCAATATTGTTTTCGTTGAAAGTTGCTAAACCCGACAGTTCGCAGTTTTGGACTTGCCATTCATCTTCCCAGTTTTTGACTTCGCCGTAGTGGTGATACCAGTTATCTTCATCGTCGTTAAAGTCAGCTATTTTTACGCCGTCGTCGTAGAGTTCTCCTTTTTTCCCGCTAAAATCAGGGTTGCTATGATTGCAGACAATATCGAGCACGAGTTTCATGTTTCGCTGGTGCAACTCGTGTACTAATTTGTCAAATACCGTATCTTTACTTTCTTGTGTTTGGTTAATAGAAGGATTGTCGCCTGTGGCAATAAAGCGGGGATTTAGTCGCTTGAAATCTTTAGTCCAGTAGCCGTGAATTGCAGCTTGTTCGACAAATAATGCTTCAACTTGCTCGAACAGTGGAGTCAGCCAAACGGCGGTAACTCCCATATCTTTTAAGTAATCGAGTTTGTCGATAACTCCCTGCAAGTCGCCGCCCCAATATTTGCCCCAATCTTTCCCTTCTGGATCGTAAAGTTCTGGGTTTGGGCCTTCGTTATTTTCGGGGTCGCCGTCGTAAAAGCGATCGACTACAATGAAATAAATTGTTTCTTGTCGGAATTCAATGTCTCTCGTGTAGAGGAATTCTAAATCGATTTCGCTTTCTGGCTTAACTTCTGCTACCAGAGACTCAATTTTTTCTTCTGATTCTGTAACTTCGTATTGAGACGAAGTTTGATTGGGAGTGACTGATGTCATGAGATGTATTTTTTGATTATAGTAAGATTTGTCAGTTATGCGGAGCTAGAGTCGGAGATAGCTTTCCCCTCTGACTGACTTTTACAGCATCATACGGAATTTACTCGTTTAATGAAATCTTCCTTTAGACAGAGGGCAGACTCATCCTTGAGTATTAAGTGGATGAGAGTTAATATTTAGCGTCATTCTCAATCCAAGAGGCAGAACCTCAAAAACCTACGCTACCAGGCTGATCCTAGTAGCGAGAAAAGGTGTACTAATTGTGCGATCGGACTTTTTCCCTTCCCTTCTATTCCTCCCGCAACTTTTGGATATCTTCAACGCTCAAACCAGTAGTTTGACTAATGGTTTGATTGTCAAGGACATTGAGAAGTTGCCTAGCAATTTCTAGAGCCTTTTCTCTCATTCCTAGCGCGACTCCTTCTTCTCTACCTTCTGCGATGCCTTCTTCTCTGCCTTCTTCTCTGCCTTGTGCGAGTCCTTCTTCAATTCCCTTTCGCAAGATTCCCTGCTGATCCAGAATATACCTTTCGCGTGCTTCTAAATCTGCCAACTCTTCGGGATTCAAGTTAGTTTCATTAGCAATAGCAAAGGCTTGCTGTATTTCCGAGACTGTTTCCATTGTTGACGGTACCACTTCCAAACTGGGAGCATTTTTCATAAAATAAACCCACTTGTCAGTCAAAGTTTCTAACTCATCCAATTGTTTGTTGAATTTCGGCAATTCGATAAAAATCAGTTCGATCTCTGGATCGACATAATCAAATAAACGTTTTTTCTCCTTGAAGACAAAGTGAGAAATTACTTCTCGGTCATTGTCAAACATTTCAAAATCAGTAATTGTCAAAGCAATTACAGGTTTTAACTTAAAGTAACCTTCACCGCGAATCAGTTGAGTAGAGTAAGTTTTCGCAGCATTGTAAACCACCCGTTTCGCAAAAGATGCTACATTTAAAACTTGCATTTCGATAATTACAGTTGCGCCTCCTGCAAGCCTGGCTTTGACATCCAGGTAAGAGTCTTTGAGATACGGAACTCTCGATGCTAAATACGGGTCGATAATTTCTAGGTCGGCGATGGTGGGGTTGCCATCATAAATCATGGCATTGAGAAAGCTGATTAAAATTGGTTTGCTTTCGTTGGAACCGAATATTTTTTTGAAGGCAAAATCGGTTTTGGGGTTAATGAATGTCATGACCAATCTCTTTTAAAATGACTTACCTATTATTTTAACCCAGTGGGAAAATGGATTGGGCGAGTTACCAAAACTAGATATCGGATGCTCTATCCAAGCTTGAGCCGATCGATAATGAAGTCCATCAGCCATTAGCGCTTGCTCTATCTTCTATTCTGTCAAATCGACTTGTCGAATCTCTTCTAGCGTCAGATCCAAACATTGCGCGATTTGCTCATCGCTCAATCCTATTGCTTGCAAGCGTTGGATAGCCTCCATTTTCGCCTGCCGCTTTCCCCGCAAAAACTCAGGCGACTCTTCCTGCGATGTGCAGACATTCAGCGATCCGATTAAACTGGACTTCGCCCATACAAATGTACTAACAGTCCTAAAACTCTTACTCTACAAAGGATGCAACTGTTGCTCTGAAAATCTGTACCCATTGATCAGCAATAGCTGACGCAGGCGATCGCCCTCAATTGTTGTATATTCAATATAATTGCCGATCGCAAACAGATATCAATCATCTACATGGGTACACAATTTTTTACTTAACAATTGAAACCTTTGTGATGAGAGGCTTTTGAGCCTGTGTAAGTATATTTGCAGGGTGAAGATCAGATTTAAGCAAGCCCAGCTAAAAAAAAAGAATATCCAGAACCACGACTTCTTTAAGTGCTGCGGCGATATAAAAGAAGAGCGTTTTACTTTTAATTAGAGCGACTTACTTATCCCAAAAAAGAACGATCGCCCGACATCCACCCCAACCCTAGCTAACTACAGCCACCGCAGACTCTGGCACCTGAGAATGCTCCACCCGGAACACATTGGCGCTCAGATTAGCAACAACTTGTTTCCCCTGCTGCGTCAGTTCCAAATAGCCGATCGCATCCTTCACATACCGATAAACCACATTCCAATAAAACTTCGGATAACCATCCCGCAACTCCCCCGGATTCTGATAGCCCAAAACCCGATTTTGCCCAGTCTCCTCAAACTCGTAAAACAGCGCCGCAATCTTTTGCAAATATCGCGGATCGCTCAACTGACCAATTAAATCAGCAGCCCGAACTAAACCCGGATAATTTACAGTATCTTGATAATCTTCATCTGTAGGAACTGGGAAACGAGTCAGCTCAATATTATGCTTAACCAGCTCAGCGTCAATCAGTTTGTGCCCGCCAAAACGCTCGTCAATAAACATTTTTCCGCGATCGACATGATAAAGCATCAAACTAGCATCCGTGGCCCCCGGAGGCAGCGTTAATTTCATGTCACCTATTCCCGTCGCATACAGTCCTAAATCTGTTCTATCTTGTCGGCAAACACCTTTAACATACCCGATATCGTGACATAGCAAAGCAATGTGGAAGTGCAACCAATCTTCGCAGGAAACACCCCCTTCGCGGATGTGCTTCCCCCCCAGAATTGCTTGTCCCACCAATGTCACTAAAATAGTGTGTTCGACATTATGGTAAAGAGCATCGCTATTAGCAATATTTTCTAAAGCCATACTCGCCACCCAAGCAATAATCTCGCCATAGTCAGATTTAAACCCGCCGTAAGTGTGGCGGTAGCCTTCAATCAGCCGATTGACAAAAGCCTTAATAAGCAGTTCAGTTGCGTTAAACATATTGACTTCCCTCATCCCACCTAGATTATTAAATTATTTTTATAGTTATTGTTTTTGCTGCTACCGTTTGATGTTATTTTTGGCTGAAGCGCCACGATGGATACCCACTCCTATCGAGAGGCATCCATTGATATTATCAACAATTATGGCTTAAATTATGGCTCTCGCAACTACCAGATCGATAGACCCCATAAATAATTGATATCAATGGGCGATCGAGGTATGACACCCCTCAATCAGCATTACGGTGTTACATCTTCGCCGCATACCTCAGTCGATTTTAGATTTACTCCACAGATACATCTGGGAGTTGGAACTAGGATCTAAAATTTTGGGTTCTCACTACTCTTGTGGGAAACTTGTATCTGTTCTGGCTGACCCCGCCCAAAAACGAGAGCGAAAGCGTAACCCCATGAATTCCTCATACACAGGATTAAGCTTGTACATAGGCGGTATGTAGAAAAGATCGTGTCCCCATAACTGAATATCTCTCTCACAAGAACACCGTGCGAGTATAAGTTGGCACACCACTGAGTTACTGATGCCTCCCCCACTGCAATGCTATCGAGCCACTGTCGTACTGGTTGCACAATAGCATTGCAAAAAGTTAAGTCTTTGCACTGATTTCCCGGGAAAATACTGGTAGTCAAGTTCATGATTGATCTCAGTAATCATTACTAACAAAAACTGATGAATCACCCCACTTAATCCTCAACGAAACCCACTCTTGCTCCGGTGACGTGAATAAGTTTTATGGGTGACACTCACAGTCGCAAAATGTGATGCGAAGAGCTAGCATTTGTGATTTAAAACTCGCTAAAGTGTGAGACAGATCACGCCCTCTGTTCCCTCCAGAATGTATATTTAGATAGATGGCAAGAAAATAAGACAGAATAAATGGCAGCCCTCCCTCGCAGATCCTTTCTCCCATCATCTGCGATCGACGACTCTGTATACTTACGAATATAAGGTTTCAGGCAATGATTAAACAAAAACATAAATATGCCGACCTTGCTCAACTCCCCCACACAGATACCGTGCTCCAAAAACTCCCTGTAGAAGTTAAAGAATGGGCCCAAAGCTTGCCTTGGAACCAACGGCGCTATGTCTTGTCCCTCTGCTACATATTGTGTGCATCTACTCCTGACTTGCAAGCAGAATTTTTAGATAATTATACAGCAGACGGTTTAGTCTCAAAAATGTTTGAAGATGTAGATACTCTACACCGAGTCAAAGAGTATTTAATCAGATTCCAGGTCAAAAAACAATTAAACGAATCAGATTTAAGAAGCTACATCAAACAATTTTATATCCACTCAGCTCAACAATCGCGCCGAGAAACTGACCAATATTTAGAATCTGCACTCCGCTTCGTCTTGAGTACAGAAGAACGCAATAATGTTTTTAACTACATTTTGGGCTTTGAATTTATTAAAATTGTGTTTCAAATGAGCTGGTTGCAACACGAAAGATTAGCGAGACTCCAAAAAAATCAGTCGCAGTTTATTGAAACCTATATCAAGCCGATTCAACACGCACACAGAATTAATGGCATAATTCTACCGAAAGATGAGAGAATCTTTTTTGCCAGACGCACCTATTACGTTCAACTACCTAACATTTCCTACAGAAGGCTCATTGAGTTAGTCATGGCAACTTTTACTACAGAAATGCTGAGTAATTGCGGATTTTCTATCAGCCGCCACTCTCAAGCTCTGCGTTTTGACTGCGATTACATTTATGATCCAGAACCAGAAGAAGAAAGATTTCCTACTGACTTGCAATTTATTCATTAACTGTACGCAGTAAGGCGTACCATACATTGCTTTTTTCTTTTTACTTTTAGTTTCTCGTTGGACACAGGAGAGTTTTTGAAGCATGGGACTTCTAGTCGGTAAGTTAAAACTGAATTTGTCAGCCTGATTAGATATAAAATGGGATGGCTCCATCAATTAACCTTCCGCTTGCATTTCTTCAATGTCAAACCAGCTAACTATCACTCCCGCTAGCGGAATAGCGAGAAATATGCCTAAAAGTCCTGCTGATCTTGCTCCGACTAACAGTGCAAAAAATACCACTACCGGATTGAGGTTAAGAGAATTTTGCATGAGTCTCGGATGAATAAAGTTGTCTTGAACTTGCTGCAAAACAATGCAAGCTGCCAATACTTTTAAAGCTAGCCACACATTTTGAGACAATACAATAAAACAAACTAAGCTAATCCCCAGCGTCGCTCCGATCCCTGGAACTAAATCAAACAATCCGATAATAAAGGCTAAAATTAAAGGAAATCTCACATCTAACAGCAGAAAAATCAAAAAACTTGCTGTTGTCAAAAATAACATTAACAGGATTTGTGCCTGAAAAAATCCTAAAAAGTTTTTCTCTATTGTTACACTTAAACGCCTGTGCAGGTGTCGAGGTATAAATTTGAGAACTAACAGCCACAGCCTCTCTCCATCAAGTAACATGAAAGAAGCCACTACCATAATTAATATTAAATTCAATAAATTGGTTAAAAATACTTGTAAAAAAGCAATACTCGAAACAACTCCCGCCAAAGCTTGATTTCGTAGTTGTTCCTCAATAACTCGCAGGTTAACTTGCAGGTTTCTTGCCCGCAAAAATGCTTCGATGCGCTCGGACAGAGGCGCTAAAGCATTCACAAATTCAGTCATGCTGTCAATTAATTGCTGTCCTTGAGATAAAAGAGTGACGCCTACGGTGACGGTGAGACCGCCAAAAACTAAAATGGTGAGCAAGACAACGAAGGCGACAGCTAAACTTCGCGGTAAAAATCTCTGGAGAGTTCGCACCGGATAGTTAAGCAAAAAAGCCACGAGTGCCGCAATAGTGAAAACCGCGACTGCTGTTTCAAAGTAAGCTAAAAGTTGCAGTCCAGCCCAACCAGAAGCAAATAAAAGCAAAAACCGGACTAAGGCTAAATTGCTTAGCATATTCCAAAAATTGGGAGGGGTTCTTTCTTGCTCTTTCACAGGGATTTTTAGGGGTTAATACTATAGCTCAAAAATATTGCAGAGCCCTCTTTTAGAATGGCACCCAACATATATCTGCGGCTATCCCCCTCAAGGCAGAAAACAGATGTCGAACGGAGGCAGGGGTTGGTTCTATTTACCATAAGTTTGATTCGATCGCCCCCAATACCGAATCAAACACAAGCGCGATCGAACAAACAGCCTTTCTGACTCTAAAACCGCCTCGGAAACTCTTTGCCAGGGGAGTATTTGTCCTGGCAGGCCCCCAACTAGGAAACAAAAGCTCAAACAAAGCTGGCGCCGAAAAACCCGGTTTCCGTGCCAGTGGCGAAAAATTTCAACTCTGCTCCGTGGAAGATAGTTTGACATACTCACCGACGTGAAGGTACGGTGATTCTTAAGCCTCGCGACTTAAGTTTCTGCTTCTTGGCAACTGCCTCCACCCTCAAAGAGTTTTGGTCTTATGTTCGCTCCACAGACTAACCCCGCAAGCCCTGCGGTTTTTACGTGTCGAATACCAAACGGAATTCTTCGTAGGTTTGATTCTAGGGTTAGACTTCCATTGCCCTATCCTCTTGAACCGGTCTACCGATTTTGCTTCGCCGCCAGCACCTCGGGCTGAACTTCGCTCGTATAGGCTGTTTGATCCATCGTCTCGGGTGGGTCGTTGACCAATTACATTCTAATATAAATCCGTCCTAAAAGGACCGGGTTTCTACCCAAATTTGTGATGAACAGGTCAATTTTTGGGATACTAGAAACTAGCACTCAACTTAGCTGAGGAACAAACGTGCTGCTATCAAAAGGCTTTGAAGTAGAAATGTATACCGGCACTCCCGAAGGTGAGGTTGTCGGTCTCTCCGATCGCATAGTTGCCGATCTAGAGGGATTTGTGCGGGAGCCTGATAGCCGCAATGTGGAGTACACGACCGCCCCGCTGTGCAGCTACGATCGCCTGCTGTGCGCCTTAGTCAAGCCGCGAGTCCGGCTGCGCGAGTATCTCAAACAATTGGGCGACTATACCTTGCTGCCGGGAAGTACCTTGTCTCTCGGAGGGAGCGATCGATTTTACAGATCCGATCCCAACAACCCCTACCACACCTACATCGAGCAAACCTACGGCACAAAAGTCGTCACCGCCAGCATTCACATCAACATCGGCATCTCCCAACCAGAAATGCTGATGCGCGCCATCCGCCTCGCCCGCGTCGAAGCACCGCTATACCTTGCCTTGAGCGCCTCTTCCCCCTTCCTCGACGGCGAAGTCACGGGCTATCATTCGACTCGGTGGGGTTTGTTTCCCAAAACTCCCGCCATCGTCCCCCTGTTTGAAAGTCACAAGCATTACATTCAGTGGACTGAAGAACAGCTAGAACTCGGCACCATGCAAAACGTCCGCCATTTGTGGTCTGCCGTGCGACCAAATGGCGATCGTCGCCCCTACTGTCTCAACCGCCTCGAGCTGAGAATTTGCGACCTCGAGGTCAATCCTCTGGCTTTGTTAGCCATCACTGCCTTGCTAGAAGCTCGCATTTGGCAGATGATGGAAGACCCCAGCTTAGACCCTTTAGAACTCAGCACCTTGTCGGCGGCCACCCGCAACGAAGACTTAGTTGCCCTCACAGACGCCAACGAAATTGCTGCATCCCGGCAAAGTTTGGATGCCGAACTTACCCACTGGCAAGACGGCAGAACTATTCTGGCACGAGATTGGATTGAGGAAATTTACCGCGAAGTGTGGCCTATAGCCAAAAAACGCGGCTTTAGTTGCTTTCTATCGCCACTGAAAAAGATTCTCCGGGAAGGCAACACGGCCCAGCAGTGGTTGAAGCTACACGAGGGCGGTTCGGACACCCGCAGTATTATTCTGCAAGGGATTCAGGGGATGGCTCACCAAGAATGGGAGCTAGAAGACAACTTGTGCGCCCAGTTAGTTGCCTGAAGTATCGGCCGTTATTATAACGGGGGCTTTCACTAGCCCCCTGGCTATGCGTACTCAGCCAATAATACAAATAGCCGGAACCTCCTCCGAAAAAGTTGCAGAGGGACGCCCAAAAACAAATCAGAATATTTAATCAATGGAGCTCGACAAAGGTTATAAATAAAAGCTATAAGGTATATATACCTTGGGGTAGTTTTATAAATTTCCCAATAGCTGTATTTTAGGCTTTTAATTAGCTTCATGCCCCAACTTGTCTTGATTCACCCGCAAATCCCCCCGAATACTGGCAATATCGCCCGCACTTGCGCTGCCACAGGCACGGAACTGCATTTAGTCGGCCCGCTGGGGTTTGAAATTAGCGATCGCTACCTGAAACGGGCAGGCTTAGATTACTGGCCCTACGTCAATCTCCACTGCCACGAAGACTTAGCGGCTTTTCTGGCTTGTCGGCAGCAGCGCGGGGGACGAGCGATCGGATTCAGCACTGGCGGGCGATGCAATTACGCGCAATTCCAATTTCAGCCCAGCGACTGGCTGATGTTTGGCTCGGAAACTGTAGGCATTCCCCAATTCGTCTTGGATGCCTGCGACGCCACAGTTTTTATTCCGATGAGCCAGCCTGGAGTCAGGAGTTTGAACCTCTCCGTCAGCGCCGCTGTGGGTTTATTTGAGGCTAAACGACAGTTGGGCGAGCTGGGATAAATCATTATCAACACATAAATATATAGAGATTTAATAGCTGCCGGAGGCGGCAAAATCTCCATTTAAATATAAGAAATTTGTATCAAAGGGGTGAAAATCTAGATAGCCGACATTAATATATTTTATTCATTCAAAAACAGATTGTTATCAGCAACACCAAATGACTACAAGAGGATTCAGCAACAAAAATAAATAATTTTAGCGATTTAGGGCGTCAGCGAGCACCAGCTTAGGTCTGAACACTATATCTAGTAAATATACGGTTGTAGCCTGTCCGGAAATTAGCCTAAAGTCGGATAATAGGTAAGAGTTCAGAGCCTTACGGGAATGAAGATTTTATGTATTCGTTCCAGCTCTTGCGGTGTAAGGCTTTTGGGGTTAATTGCAGCAGGTTTGACCGAGAATTTTAAAATTTCTGACGGTTTGAGCTTGTCTAAATTAAAAAAGCAAGGTAATCTGGCCTAAGCATGATAGCTGTCAACAATCAGAATATTTTTGCTTGTTGATTTAAATTCAGCGTCATGCGATCCCCTTGAGTGTTTCCAAGGACAGTTAGCGCTTCTCAGTAGGAGGTCGTTTTTTTGAAACGAACATATCCCCAAATTAAGCCTGTTCAGGCTAGTGAAATCGACAGAGACGGTTCTGCGGAACCATCCAAACAGACAACGCTCAGCACAGGCAGAGTTCGCTCTCTCGCCACGATCGGGCTGGCAATATCGGTAGGTGCTTCTGGCATCCTGTTACCGAGAAATGGAGACAGCGCTCGCGCGTCTGAACTCGCACCGACATCGGAATCCACCGCTGAAGTACAGCCAGTATCGGCCAACGGGCCCGCTACGTCCGCACAAGTTGACGGTTCCAGGGCCGAACAGCCCGGAGCACCTTCTGAGCCGGCGACGGTTAAGGTGCAGGAGGGGCAAAGCCTTTGGGAGCTTTCTCGGGATTATCAAGTTGAACCGTTGGTACTAGCAACGGCCAACGACATCAAACCCGATACCATACTCCAAGTTGGCCAACAGCTCAGAATTCCGACTGCGACGGAAGCCACACCACAACAGAACGCCGGCTATAGCACATCGGCTTCGCTAGATCGCGCAGCGACGGTCAATCCCGAACAAGAGTTAAATCTGACTGGCTCCGAGCCATTTGATAGTGCAGCAATGACAGCGCTGCCATCAACCGCAGCGACCCCGCGGGTCACGATGGTACCGGAACAAAGTTCGATCGATATCCCGAATGCAGACGGGGCGATCGACAGTTTGAAAAAACAGGAAAACCGCACCACAGAATCGGGTCGAACGATGTTCGGGTCGGAGGGGGGAGCAAATTTATCTACACCTGCGGCATTTTTGCCGGAGTCAGCACCGACGCTGACCTCCCCCGGATATGCAACTGGGACAACTATTCCTGACCTCGATGCCACACCTGTACTTCCCAATTCCGGGGGAGGTCAAGCAGCATCGCCCGATCGAGCATTCGAGTCAATTGAACAGTCTGTGGCAACACCCAGTTTGCCCTCGGCTGTGCTAGTCCCCCCTGCAGGAAGTACCGCCGCGCCGGCTGAGGTTCTCTACAGCGTGCGTCCGGGAGATACGGTAGATGCGATCGCCAAAGGTCACGGCGTATCGCCCAAAGACCTGATCTCCGTCAACAAGCTCGGCAACCCCAACTTGCTGAATGTCAATCAACGGCTCAAAATTCCCCAAGTGGGGTTGAAAAATCCAGGGGTGCAGGCGGCAGCCTCTTATTCTGCCTCCAACTCTACATCTGTCTGGGCGGCGAGTTCGGTTCCCGCATCTTTGAACCCCAGCTCGTCTACCTCGGAAATAGCCGGTGCTGGCGTTGCAGCCCCCGCGCCCAAAGTGCCTGTTGTCTCTCCCCTGGAGAACCTGGAAGGCCTGAACAACATTTCAGCGCCGATGGTTCCCCAAATTAACAGCATTCCGCTGACTCAAGTTTCCCAAACCATTAGCGATCCACGGAAGCTGGATCTTCAAGGCGAACCAACATTTACAGGTGCAGTTGACACCAGTTCCCTGCCTGGACCAGCCAGTGCCACTGCTACCGCCATCGCTACGGGAGAATACCCGCAGCCGATCAGCTTCGTGGCAAATACTAGCGCCCAGGGTTCAAATGCCGATCCAAATAGCGCTTTACCAGAGTCGAATTCGGAGGCTCTCCCCACCGCAGAAGCTCTCAACCCTTATTCCGAACGCTTGAGGGCAGAAGTGGTCAGGCTGCGAGAGGAATATCGTGCCTCGCGCAATTCGATCGGCGCCAATGCGGTGTCCCTGGCTCCTAATGACGGGCCCTCGGTCAACCCGTCTGAGGATATGCCAAGTGTCAATCCATATCTCTACACCCCCGACTATACTGAGCCGGTGCAGAATGAAATCAGCAGACCGCCATCGAGAGCCTGGTCTGAGCAGGTTCAGAAGCAGCAGCAAGAGCGTTTAGATCCCGCTCGCGCAGCGGAACTGCAACCGATCAACCTTACGCCGACCTCTGCTGGGCAGGGGCCTGTGGTAGCAACTGCTCCTTTGGGAGCAGACGGTTACGATCCCCTAAGCAACCCGTCTTTGGGACGCATGGTTTCTCCAGAACTGCCTCCGCTGTCGAACCCTGATACTTATCTGCCTAACGGCAAACAACAGTCGGCTAACCGGTTTATTTGGCCGTCTAAGGGCGTTCTGACTTCTGGCTACGGCTGGCGCTGGGGACGGATGCACAAAGGAATTGATATTGCAGGGCCGATCGGCACGCCAATTGTGGCAGCATCAGACGGGGTGGTTACCTATGCTCAGTGGAACGACGGCGGCTACGGGTATCTGGTGGAAATTACCCATCCTGACGGCACTGAGACGGTCTATGCCCACAACAGCCGAATTTTGGTGCAAAAGGGTCAGAGAGTCGCTCAAGGCGAACAGATTTCAGAAATGGGCAGCACCGGCTTTAGTACCGGGCCGCACTTGCACTTTGAAATTCATCCCGCCGGACAGGGTGCTATCAACCCTATGGCTTTTCTGCCAGACGATGCGTCCAGCGCTTCTCGGTAACGACTGGTCGGAAGTTATGGGTTTTGAATGATTACCAAAACTCATAACTTTTACTTGAAGTCATTAGAAATAGTGTTGTGTGAAAACAAGACATAGCTAGCCCTACCGTGCTACGATAGTAAATCGTGAAGTAGATTTGGCTCAGTGGCGCAGTGGTTAGCGCAGGGGACTCATAAGCCCAAGGTCGCAGGTTCAAATCCCGCCTGAGCCATTATTTAATCAAAAAAACTGCGCTCTCAAATTTGAGAGCGTATTTTTTTGATCGCTCGAGAAGATACTTGTAGTCGTTATGAGTATGATATATTTGTAACAGTTCGTAAAAAAGGAAACAAAATCTATGACCAGTGAATGCCTCCGGGTTGGTCAAGCTGCACCCGATTTCGCAGCGACAGCCGTAGTGGATCAGGAATTCAAGACAGTTAAACTGTCCGACTATAAAGGCAAAAAGTATGTAGTCCTGTTCTTCTACCCCTTGGACTTCACCTTTGTGTGCCCAACTGAGATTACAGCATTTAGCGATCGCTTCGAGGACTTCAAAAAAATCGATACCGAAATCCTCGGCGTATCCGTTGACAGTGAATTCTCTCACCTCGCTTGGATACAAACAGACCGCAAATCTGGCGGTGTTGGCGACCTCAACTATCCCTTAGTTGCTGACCTCAAAAAAACAATTAGTTCGGCCTACAACGTCCTCGACCCAGAAGCAGGCATTGCCCTCAGAGGTCTGTTCATCATCGACAAAGAAGGCATCATCCAACACTCTACTATCAACAATCTTGCCTTCGGCCGCAACGTGGACGAAACTCTCCGAACTCTGCAAGCTATCCAACACGTCCAGTCTCATCCCGATGAAGTTTGTCCCGCCGGCTGGCAGCCCGGTGACAAGACCATGACTCCCGATCCGGTCAAGTCTAAGGTATTCTTTGCTGCGGTTTAAGCAGATTATATTTGTACGGACACGGCGCTGCCGTGTCCCTACCCGCAGAGGCATTTATTTAAGCGGATTTTTAATTACCAATTAGCAATTAGCAATTACCCAATTAGGAAATATGCTGACTTCTACTAATTTTAGCGGCTTGTTAAATGAGCGGTTTTTCCAAAATTTATTGCCTGTTCCCGCGAGTAATGTTCTGAAGCTGGGACAGAGGACGCCAGATTTTGAATTGCCGGATATTAATAATGGCAAATTGGTGCGGCTGTCGAATTATCGGGGCGATAAGCCGGTAGTCCTGGCTTTTACGCGGATTTTTACAGAAAAGCAATATTGCCCTTTCTGTTTTCCTCACATTAAAGCTTTGAATGAAAACTGGGAAAAATTTGCCGATCGCAATATAGAATTATTGATGGTTGCCAGTACCGACGATCGCCAAAGCCAAATAGTGGTTAGAGATTTAGGCTTGAAAATGCCTCTGCTTTCTGATCCAGGCTGTCAACTTTTTCGGGCTTATCAAGTCGGTCAGGCTTTAGGTGCTCCTTTGCCTGCTCAGTTTGTTTTGGATGCAGATGGAAAACTCCTCTTCAAACATTTGTTTTCTTTCATAGACCACAATGCTAGTGTAGACACTTTGCTGCAATATGTCGATCGGTAAGGAAACCGCTGCTGTGTCCTAATTTGGAGTTTTTCACCGCTGAGGCACGCTGCTTTAGGCCCATCAGCGGGATTTTTTCACCGGTTGACACTGGCTGCGACAGTTCTTTAGTTATAAATACTTATTGTGCCACTTTCGATGGCGGAATGTTGTCAAATTAGCTCGACATTAATCTAGGCTATAGCTTGAAGGTAGCTAGTACAAGTTTAAGCCAATGTCGTCTCCCAAAGGTCGATCGAGCAAAATTGAATTGAGCGTCTTAGCGTCGCATCCTGAGTTGTTGACAGGTTTAGATGCGTGGCTGCGGCTAGGTTTACTTTCGCCCGCTGAGGTTGAGGAATTGTGCCGACAGTATTTAGTCTGCCCACTCAGAGATCCCGCTGTAGATTTTTCTGAAATTGAAAACCCGCGAGATCCTATTGCCGAGCAAAAAGTACCTGCCTTATCAACGCAAAAAGCAGTACCTAGCAGCCGAGAAAGCGTTGCTAGGCCCACAGAAACTACTCAAACCCCTAATTTTATCGCTCAAATTTTGCACTCACTAATGGCAGAAATTAGCGTGGTGTGGCTGTTGTTTTTAGGAGTGTTCATGGTAGTTGTCTCCTCTGGAGTCTTAGCTGCCAGTCAGTGGGAAAGATTTCCTGCCGCCGGACAATATGGAGTTTTATTAGCTTATACTTTAACCTTTTGGGCGATTAGCAGTTGGGCAAACAGACAGCACAATTTGCACTTGACTGCTCAAACTTTGCAAGAAGTGACGCTGTTGCTAGTGCCGATCAATTTTTGGGCAATGGATACTTTTGGATTGTGGCGGTATCCTTGGGATTGGGCGGTAGCAATCGCAGCGGCACTTATTTTGACTTGGATAACTGCCCGGATTATCAAATATCAATATCAAAGCTTTTCAGGAACAAACATCGCTCGATCGATCGCCCTAAATCACTTGGGATTGAGTTATTTGCACTCTTGGTGGGCCTTGGCCGGCTTTGCCCTTACTGCGGTTTATGTGGGTACAGTGGGAACTGCTGCTGCTACAGTTTATCAAATTCAGCAACAACGATTGCAATCTATCCAACGTGGGGGAAATACTGAAACATTCCCCGCTGCTTTCAGTTTGAGCAGAGATTTTCTGACTTACAAAAAAGCAGCTTTAGTAGCTTATTCGTTAGGAATTTTACTGGGTCGAGCGATATTTATCAAGGATGTAAATCTCGCTGAAATGGGTTTAGCTTTGGCGATTTGTGGCGTACTTTTAGCATGGCTGGATTGGCAGCACCCCCTCACATCTGGGACTATTGAAAACAATATATCCGACCAGCCAAATCCCAGCAACTTTTTTAAATGGCAATTAGCGGGAATGGGTTTGTTGGGTTTGGGATACCTGGTTTGTTTTCGCGACATTCCGCTACAGGCGATCGCAGTTAGCGGATTGGCTGTTTGGTTTTTTTATAACCGTTTAGTGCGGTTTTGGCAAGAGTTTGATTTGGTAATGCTGGAGGCGGTGGGACTTCAGAGTATTTGGCTGTTTTGGCGAGTGCTTCCTTTAGGGATTAAAACACAAGTTGTGGCATTTTTAACTCAGCTTACAAACTCTCAGGAAACTCCTTGGGCTTTTTGGAGTTTTCTGCTGTTGCCTTATTTAATTTTAATGGTAAGTGTGGCGCAGTGGCTCTACCGCAAGCGAAAGTTTCAACTTGCCAGTTTTGGGGAAAACCTTGCTCTCGGTTTGGGGAGTGTTTTAACTGTTATTAGTTTTGTAAATCCGTTTTGGCGATCGCTCAATTTATTAGTCTCTACTTTAATTTTAGGTTGGATCACTTGGAAATACGTAATTTCCGATAATTCCCGGCGTGTTTCGAGGCCGGCTTCTGCTGCTGAACAACCGGAAAATCCGGCAATTTTGGTTCCCCTAACTCACATTATGGGTTTAGGTGCGATCGCATCGGCAATTGACTTATTTTTCCCAAACCTGACACCAAATATTTGGTCTGCAATATTATTAATATTCATGGCGAGTGAATGGGTATTTTTTGTCGGTATGAAAGCGGCCAATTTCCGAGAAAGCTCTGCCTTTTTTCGCTGGCATCCTGCATGGTTCCAAAGTTCCTGGTATCTGGGCTTAGTATTAGCAGGATTTAGCTTTATCTTGTTGCAAAATTATGTGATTGCGGGTACTGCCACTTATCGCCCTCAGTGGAGGTTGCTCTGGCTGGCGACTCCTTTGGCTTTGACTACTGTTGCTAAATATACTGAGGTTCCTCACAAAAAAGTTGCCAGTACCTTTAGTACGATCGCCCTAATATTTGCACAAGTTCTAATTTTTACTTTTCCGGGATATCGGTTAATTGGTTTGGGTTTTGCGGCCGGATTAATGTTGGTCAATACTTACTATTTAGTCGAGATACCAGCGGCTGCGATTGGAGTGGGGTTTGGCTTGAGTTTCGTAGCTGCGGCGATCGATCAATTAGGTTTTGTGTCGGGTTGGGATTGGGGAATTGCCGGGGCGATCGCTCTTTTGTGTCTGTGGTTGCTTCGCAGCATGATTGTTCGTTTTTCCAGCCGTTTACCTGAGTCTTCTCAATTAGCTGAAATTTACGATCGAGCTTTAGATGGGTGGGCCATCTTACTCGCCGGCTTACTGTTAACAACTATTACTTTTTATTCCTATGAACTCTACGCAGCCAGTAGCTTGACTTTCCCGCCCTCTACTGAAGTTTTGGCTGCTATTTTGGTGATAATGGCTGCGATTATTTTCCGAAGTTTACGGCAACTTTCCCCTCTGGCAATTTATGCTTTGGCTTGGAGTTTGGAGTTATTGACAGCAGTGGGTTTGAGTTTTGTCGATCGCACTACGATTAATTTGGCAGTTGCTAATATCGCTCTCGGATTGTTTACTCAATTATTGGGTGATGTGTGGCGGCGCCGCCACCGCGATCGAACAATTTTACCTAGCATTCATTTTATACCTTTGGTTTACGGCGTATTGGGTTTAACTTTCCGATCGCACAGTTTTGCGAATTGGACTGGTTTAACTGTGTTGGGTGCGTCTTTAATTGCGATCGGCATTGGTAGGCGGGAACCAGAATTCAAACCTTTGGTTTATTTGGGATTAATTGGCGTCTCCGTTGCTGCTTACGAATCGCTACTCTATAGACTTTTTCAAACACCAGGAGGAACTCTTGGAGATGGCTTAATTGTCCTGGCAACTCTCGGCACAACTTTAACATATATCTATCGCATTTTATCTCCTTGGCTCAGCAATTATTTACATTTAACTAATGCAGAGTTAAAAATATTTGCTCACCTGCACTGGGTTTTGAGCAGTTTGCTGCTGATTTGGGCTTCTGTGAATGATATTAAATCCGGCTTAAGTTTAGGATTAGTCACTGGTGCTTTATTAGTTCAATATGCTTTCTTGCAAGGGCGAAATAATCTCGATCGCCAATGGGCAGAAATTTGGATTTACTTGGGCTGGCTAGAAGCCTTTGGCATCCGGCTTTATTGGATCAATACGCCTTTAGTTAAGTATATTTCCGGGCCGCTGGGGCCTTGGAAAGTTGCCCTCGCTTCTCTATTTGCCTATTTCATTTACATTTTGCCTTGGGACAACTGGGGTTGGTCAAAAAAACCTTGGCAGGTAATTGCTTCGCTGATTCCAATAGTTACTATTTTGGAAAGTCCGGCTAAGTTTTATCCGATTAGCTTGCTGATAGCTGCTACCTTCTATTTTTTCCTGGCTTGGGAAAGGGAAGAATCCCGTTTTACCTATGTGAGTGTGGCAATAATTGACTGGATATTGCTGCGGTGGTTCTGGCAAATAGGATTGACTCAGCCAGAGTTTTATGTTACTCCTTTAGGACTTTCTTTACTTTACATTGCTCAGTTCGATGGCACTCTCAAATTACCAGCAGAAAAACCGCTGCGCCACACTCTGCGAATGCTCGCCACTGCGCTGATTTGCGGGATGCCTCTTTTTACTCAGCAAAACCACGGTTTAGTTGCGGGGGCTTTTAGTTTGGCGGCTATTGCAGCGGGTTTGGCGCTGCGAGTTCGGGCGTTTTTGTTTGTGGGAACGGGAATTTTTTTAATCAATGTTTTCTATCAGTTGGTGGTTCTAATCTTCGATTATCCGCTGATTAAATGGGCAATGGGTTTGGCTTTTGGCATTGCGTTTATCTGGATTGCTGCTACTTTTGAAACGCGGCGCGATCGCATTTCTGCTGTCGTGCAGCATTGGGTTGTACAATTGCAATCGTGGGATTAAATTTTCCCTTAATCAACTTTTGTTGGGTGGTTAGGGTGGGTTTACCAAAACCCTAACCCTATGATTATTTGTTGATGAACTTTTGAAAAATCGCCCTTTTTTTTTGGGTAAAAAGCTTGACACTGTTAGCTTGACACTGTATTATTTAATAATGGAAATAGTGGCAATTTTAAAAATTAAGTTACTACTCCCATTATCTAAAATATACCTTAAAAGCAAACTAAGATCAATAGGTAAAAATTCCTTTTTTTGCGCCGCGATTTGAGATTGTGAAAGCAGCAAAGGCGATGAAACAGAAAAAGGGCAACTAAAAGGAGCGCCAAATAAATAAATTATGACAACTCAGTTTATGAAGCGCCTGTTCACAGTAAAAGAATATCATCAGATGATTGAATCTGGCATCTTGACAAAAGATGATAAAGTTGAATTGATTCGAGGAGAAATTGTTCAAATGGCCGCCGTCGGTAGAAGGCATACATCTCATGTCAAGCGTCTGACAGAGTTATTCTATATCTGCTTATTATCGAGAGTAACCATTGGAGTTCAAGATCCGGTAGAATTGGACGATCGCTCGGAACCTGAACCGGATATTTCTTTACTGCGGCGGCGCGATGATTTTTACGAATCGGGACATCCTCAGTCTGAGGATATTTTACTAATTGTGGAAGTAGCGGATGCAACCGCTGAAACTGACAGAATTATCAAAATTCCTCTTTATGCGGAAGACAATACTGTAGAAGTTTGGCTGGTAGATATTAACGAGCAATGTGTAGTAGTTTATCGCGAACCTTCTCCCTTGGGATATCAAAATATTCAAAGATTTCAGCGGGGTCAGGTTTTATCAATTCTAGCTTTTCCAGATGTAGAAATTGCTGTAGATAATGTGTTGGGATAACAGAGTCATAACTCATACCATTTTAGATTTTATAATTGGGAATGATATCGTTTCCGGTTGTATCTCATATCTTGCACCATTCTCAAGAACAGGCAAGATGCCTGTTCCACAAAAATTCAATGTTCTTGTGGAACAGGCATATGGCCTGTTCATAAATGGCTACTTGAGAAGGGTGCAAGATATCGGTTGTATCTGAATGATTTAACCGCAGAGGGCGCAGAGAACGCAGAGGGAGAGAATACAGAGAGGAATAATTCCGATGCTACCGAATTTGATATGACTGATTATATAAGGATTTGGAGCTTGCCTAAAGTTGCTTTTTTTAAACGGGTTTCATTTAATTAAAAACCCGGCTTCTCCGAGAAACCGGGTTTTTAATCAACAGTATTTATCCGTTTTTAGAGTGCATTAATGGCTTAATGCGAATTCGGGCAATTTCGGCTCAGATGAACCATCGGGTACTACCTTAACCTGACCGTTTTCATCCACATCAACGATCGCCTTTTGGCCGTCTTTTAGCTTCCCAGACAGCATTTCCTCAGCCAGTACATCTTCCAACAACCGCATGATTGCGCGGCGCAAAGGTCGAGCACCGTAGCTGGGATTGTAGCCTTCTGTAACTAACAAGTCCTTGAACCGGTCTGTCACCGACAAAGTAATACCCTGTTCGGTTAAGCGGCTGAAGACTTGCTGCAACATAATGTCCGCAATCTGCTTGACTTCTTCCCTGTTCAACTGGCGGAAGACGATAATCTCATCCAAGCGGTTGATAAATTCGGGACGGAAAAACTGTTTCAGTTCTTCGTTTACCAAGCTGCGAACGCGGTTGTACTGAACGTCTGTGGCACTGTCAGCAAACTCGAAACCGAGACCGCCGCCGCCTTTTTCAATTACTCGCGAACCGATGTTTGATGTCATGATCAGCAGTGTATTCTTAAAGTCTACTGTCCGACCTTTAGCATCAGTTAAGCGACCGTCTTCCAAGATTTGCAGCATCATGTTGAAGACATCTGGGTGAGCTTTTTCGATTTCGTCGAACAAGATGACTGTGTAAGGACGGCGCCGGACTGCTTCTGTTAGTTGGCCGCCTTCGTCGTAGCCGACGTAACCCGGAGGCGAACCGATGAGTTTGGAAACCGTGTGGCGTTCCATGAATTCGGACATATCTAACCGAATCATGGCTTCTTCGGAACCGAAGAAATATGTTGCTAGGGCTTTTGTAAGTTCCGTTTTGCCGACGCCTGTGGGGCCGGAAAAGATGAAACTGGCGATCGGGCGATTGGGATTTTTCAAGCCTACCCGCGCGCGGCGGATAGCCCTAGAAACTGCGCTGACAGCTTCTTCTTGACCGATCAAGCGCTGGTGCAAAGTGTCTTCCATGTGCAGCAGCAATTCCGATTCGGATTCTGTCAGCTTGCTGACTGGTACTCCCGTCCAATTAGCCACGATGTGGGCGATGTCTTCTTCGGTGACGATGGGAGAAGTTTTGAGTTGGCTTTTGTTGATCGTAGCTTCGGCGATTTCGGCTTCAATTTCTAATTCGCGATCGCGCAATTTTCCAGCTTTGTCGAAGTCTTGCTCGCGCACTGCTGCATCTTTTTCTTTTGTTACTGCAGGCAGTTGCTTTTTGAGCTCTTTAACTTCGGGCGGGGTTTGTGAATTCATCACGCGGACGCGGGAACCTGCTTCGTCAATTAAGTCGATCGCCTTGTCTGGCAAAAACCGATCGTTAATGTATCTGTCTGACAGTGTGGCCGCTGCTTCTAAAGCTGCGTCGGAAATTGTCAGTCTGTGATGCTGTTCGTAAGCCGATCGCAACCCGTACAATATTTCTATTGTTTCAGCCACGCTCGGTTCACCGACTTTGATCGGTTGGAAGCGCCGTTCTAAGGCAGCGTCGCGCTCGATGTGTTTGCGATATTCGTCCAGGGTAGTTGCGCCGACACACTGCAATTCGCCTCTAGCAAGGGCTGGTTTGAGCATATTGGAAGCGTCCATGCTACCTTGAATTGCGCCTGCACCGACTAAGGTGTGAATTTCATCGATTACCAGAATGATGTTGCCGGCAGCACGAATTTCGGCCATGATTTTCGTCAGCCGTTCTTCAAATTCGCCTCGGAACTTTGTACCAGCAATCAGCGAACCCATATCGAGGCTGATTACTTGTTTGTCTTCTAAAATTTCCGGGACGTTTCTATTAACAATCCGCTGGGCTAAGCCTTCGGCGAGGGCGGTTTTGCCGACTCCCGGTTCGCCGACTAACACTGGATTGTTCTTCGTGCGGCGGCCGAGCACTTGGATCACGCGCTCGATTTCATTTTCGCGGCCCACTACGGGATCGAGTTTGCCGGCTGCTGCTAACTTGGTGAGGTTTGTGCCGAATTCTTCTAAAGTCGGGATTTTGCGATCGCCGCTATCTCCCCTACCTCCGGGTACCGCCGCGACTTCTCCCACGGCACGAATTACCTGGGTGCGGACTCTCTGGCGATCGATTCCCAAGTTTTGCAGCACCTTCGCCGCCACCCCTTCATCGTCCTGAATCAGCCCTAGCAGGATGTGCTCGGTGCCGATGTAATTGTGCCCTAACTGCCGCGCTTCGTTGAGGGCCGTCTCAAAAATGCGCTTGACGCGGGGTGTAAAAGGAATTTCCGGCGGGAGGAACCCGGAACCTCTACCGATGATATTTTCAATTTCATTGCGCGCCTCTTTCAAGTTGAGGCCCATATCCAGTAATACTTTTGCAGCGATGCCAGTGCCTTCGCCGACGAGTCCCAGGAGGATTTGCTCGGTGCCTACAAAATTGTGACCGAGGCGTCGCGCTTCCTCTTGGGCTAGCATGATTGCTTTAATGGCTTGTTCTGTAAAGCGTTCAAACATATTTTTTCTATCCTACTGTCTTGGCGAGGGCTGTATCGCTGCTGGTGAGGAGCGATTTGGAACACTACACAAATTATAGATGTAAATTTTTGTGTATTTCCTTCTTTAACAATGTATCTTGCTAAGGAGGTAGGGACAGTGGGGAGACCCGAATAGTAGGGGTGTGGTTGCCGTCCGCTGTCGATCGGATATTAATTGAGAATAATAGTAGCAAAATGGCTTGATTGCATGAATAATATCATTGTTATGTATAAATCATATTCTTGTTCCAGTAAATTAAGCTTGATTTTTGTTTGCCTAAGTACATGGTTGAATGAAGCATATAACAGTTGCCATGTCAAGACTTTTGACGGTTGAGGGTGGTAGTGCCGTCAGCCAACAGCCCACAGTCAACAGCGAACACAGACTAGAATCACATATATTTTCAACTCTCTGCAGAACTCCATGCAATTTCTCTCGCAATACCAAATCCACTCCACTCTCCACGAAGGTATCGAAACAATTATTTATCGAGGAAAAATCCCCACCCACCAGGATACAACCGTACTCAAAATCCTGAAAGCTGAATATCCCACCCTTGATGCAATTACCCGGATCAAGCATGAGTATCGCATTCGCCAACATTTAGACCATCCGGGCCTAGTTAAAGTCCTTAGCCTAGAAACCTTTGACAACCGTCTCGGCTTGCTTTTAGAAGACTTTGAGGGCGAATCTCTCGATCGCCTCCTGTCGAGACAAAAGCTCGAAGTCATCACCTGTTTGACGTTTGGCATCCAACTCATAAAAGCCTTAGAATATCTGCACCTTCAAAAAATTATTCACAAAGATATTAAGCCAAGCAATATCATCATACACAGCGCAACAGGAATTATTAAACTGACAGATTTCGGGATTGCTTCACGCTTGTCCAAAGAAAATCCCCAAATAAATAATATTAACTCTATAGTCGGTACTTTTGCTTATATGTCTCCCGAACAAACCGGGAGAATGAACCGCACCCTCGACTACCGCACCGACTTTTATTCTCTAGGAATCACTTTATATGAAATGCTGACAGGTCAATTGCCATTTATGAGCAACGACCCTTTAGAAATAGTTTACAGTCACATCGCTTCTCAAGCAATTTTGCCGGAGCAAATTAATTCCGACATTCCACCAGCAATTTCACAAATTGTGATGAAGTTAATGGCTAAAAATGCCGAAAATAGATATCAAACAGCCGGCGGCTTGTTAGCCGATTTAGAAATGTGTTTATATCAGTTAGAAACTACAGGGAAGATAGTCGATTTTACGCCAGGAAACTTAGATATATTGAGTCAGTTGTTGATTCCTCAAAAATTGTACGGGCGGGAAACACAAGTCAGCGAACTATTGGCAGCATTTGAACGTGTAGCTAATCCTTGCGACGAAGATTCTTCCCCTTCCCAAATTGAAGTGATTCTAGTTTCTGGTTATGCAGGTATAGGGAAATCGGCCGTAGTTAGCGAAATTCAAAAACCCATCACCAGACAGCGGGGTTATTTTATTTCAGGTAAATTTGACCAATTCCAGCGGAATATACCTTACGCATCTTTAATTCAAGCTTTTCAATCTTTGATCCAGCAGTTACTTACGGAAAATATCAAAAAATTACAAGATTGGCAAGATAAACTTTTAGCCGCACTAGGCGATGCCGGACAAGTAATTATTGACGTGATTCCCGAACTAGAATTGGTAATTGGCAAACAGCCTGCGGTTGCGGAACTTCCCCCCACAGAAGCACAAAACCGCTTTAACAGGCTATTCAAAGAATTTATCCACGTATTCGCGCGAAAAGAGCATCCCTTAGTCATATTTATCGATGACTTGCAGTGGTCAGATTCAGCGACATTGAAATTAATGGAATTGCTGGCGACTGACCCAGATAGCAAATATTTACTATTAATTGGAGCCTATCGAGACCATGAAGTTAGCTCTACACATCCTTTAATGCAAACAGTAGAGTACCTTCAAGAAACGGGGATTATTCTCAACAATTTAGTTCTGGAACCTCTTTCTTTAGCCCAGGTGACTGAGTTGATTTCTGAGACATTGAATGACTCAGAAAGAATTCAACCTTTAGCGGAGTTAATTTGGAATAAGAGTGGTGGCAATCCTTTTTTCTTGACGCAATTGCTCAACACTCTTTATCAAGAAAAACTTTTGAGATTTGACTTTACCGGGCTGCTGTCTCCCGGAATAAAAGGGCAGTGGCAGTGGAACATTGAGGATATTCACGCTATTGGCATCATAGATAAGAGTGTAGTTGAACTGGTAGCCAGTCGGATTCAACAGTTGCCAGAGACTACACAACAAGTTTTGAAATTGGCGGCTTGTGTTGGGGACAAATTCACTTTAGATGTTCTATCTACTGTCAACGAAAAATCTCCGTCAGTCACTGCGACTGAACTCTGGGATGCTTTGCAAGCGGGGTTAATACTTCCATTGAATGAGAGTTACCTCATTCCTTTATTTTTAGATGGAGAAGCCGGATTTAATTTAACTTTCGATTCTTCGCGAATCAGCTATAAATTTTTGCACGATCGTGTCCAGCAAGCTGCATATTCGCTGATTCCTGATGATCAAAAGAAAACCACTCATCTTAGCATCGGTAAATTGCTGTTGGAAAATACGCCACCCGATAAAGTAGAAGAGAAAATTTTTGATATTATCAACCAGTTGAATGTAGGCATTGATTGTCTCAACCTGCAATCAGAAAAAGATGAGTTAGCAGGATTAAATTTAATTGCTGGACATAAGGCAAAAGCAGCTAACGCTTATGAACCCGCTGTTAAGTATTTGAATGTGGGAATTTCCTTATTAGCACCGGATAGCTGGGATTGCAGCTATAGCATGACGCTGCGGTTGTATGTAGAGACGCTGGAAGCGGAATATTTAAACACCAATTTCGAGCAAGCAGAAAATTTGGCGGCAGTGATTTTGCGATCGGCTAAAAACCAGCTTGACATAATAAAAGTGTATCAGCTAAAAATCATATTTTATCAGGCTCAAAGCCAGATGCTACAAGCTGTTGAAACTGGTCTAGAAGTGCTGAAAATGCTGGGAATAAACCTCTTAGACAGCCCAACTATTGCAGTGCCAAAATTGCCGCGAATTGAGGAATTAGAGAACCTGCCAGTTATGACAGATCCTTATCAACTGGCAGCTATGGAAATCCTGACAGCCCTCTATCCTCCTGCTTATATTGCCAAACCAGAAATTGTCTCCTCCCTCGTCTTGACTATGGTCAATCTTTGTATCGAACGCGGTCATTCAGCATTAGCTACTTTTCCCTATACTCTTTATGGAATGATGCTGTGCGGCGTCGAAGGCGACATCGAAGCTGGCTACTACGCTGGATTAATCGCTTTAAAGCTGCTAGAACAATTTAATGCTAGCCAACAAAAAGCTAAGGTTTATGTAATATTTAATGCTCATATAAGAATCTGGAAAGAGTCTACTAAAAATACACTTACTTCCTTTATAGAAGGAATGAAAGTTGGTGTCGAGACTGGGGATTTAGAATGGGCAGTTTATAATTCTATGCACTATATTACCAATTTATTTTTGGTGGGAGAACCGCTAGAGTCGGTCAAAGAAAAGCAAACCTTTTATATGGACTTTCTGCTAAAAAATAGACACGAATTTGCCATAGGTTATGCTAAAATTTGGCAAGTAATTGCTTCAAGCTTAAGAAGCAAAACATCAGAGCAAGTACGGTTAGTTAGCGACAGGTTGGATGAACCTGCTGTGATGTCGCGTTGGCACAAAGAAAATAATCGAATGTCGCTGTTTGCAGCTTATGTTGCTAAATTGATGCTGCTTTATTTACTTAAAGATTATGCTGGGGCTGTTGCCAGCGGTAAATTAGCGGCAGAATACGCAGATGGGGCGATCGGCTTAATCACTGTTGGGGTACACAATTTCTACTATTCGCTGGCCCTCCTGGCTAACTATCCTGACAGTGACAATCAAGAAGCAGACTTAGCTATTGTTAACTATAATCAGCAAATCATGAAAAAGTGGGCCTACCATGCACCCATGAATTATCAGCACAAGTACGACTTAGTTGAAGCTGAGAAAGCTAGAATTTTTAGCGATAAACTTGCAGCAATGGATTATTATGACTTCGCTATTAAAGGAGCTGCTGCTAACGGTTACATCCAAGAAGAAGCATTAGCATATGAATTAGCTGGAGAGTTTTATCAATCTTTGGATAAAGAGATAATTTCTCGCTCTTATCTGACCAAAGCTTATTATGCCTACATCCGCTGGGGAGCTATAGCAAAAGTTAAATACTTAGAATCCCGTTATCATTATTTAGTCGATCGCAATCAAGGAGCAATATCTAAAAATGTTGATCTCATGACTGCTACCACTACTGTTGACAATAGCTTGATGCTGGATTTACCAACAGTTGTCAAAGCATCTCAAGCTGTTTCGAGCGAAATTATCCTCAGCCGTTTGCTAGAGAAACTCGTACAGCTTGTGAAGGAAAACGCAGGCGCTCAAAAAGTATTATTTCTTGCCAAGACAGGTAATCAATTATTCATAGAAGCTGGAGTTACAGGTGAGTTAAATGATGTAACTCTGTTACAATCTATCCCGATTGCCGAATCCGAGATTCTGCCCATTTCCTTAATTAACTATGTAGAAAGAACCCAACAATACTTGGTTTTAGACGATGCTACCCGATCCGATCAATTCCAATTTGACCCGTATATTGCCACCAATAAACCCCTATCTATCCTGGTATTGCCGATTATCCATCAAGGCAACCTTACGGGAATTTTTTATTTAGAAAATAATTTAACAAAAGGTGCTTTTACTAGCGACAGGCTAGAAATTTTGGGAATATTGTCTGCACAAGCAGCTATTTCTCTAGAAAATGCCCGTTTTTATACTATTCTGGAAACGCGAGTAGCGCAAAGAACTGAGAAATTGCAAACTGCATTGGAAGAACTCCGCCACACTCAATTGCAGCTAATTCAAAGTGAAAAAATGTCCAGTTTAGGGCAAGTCGTCGGGGGAATTGCTCACGAAATTAATAACCCGATTAATTTTATTTATGGAAATTTACATTACACCAATGAATACGCTGAAAACTTACTAGATTTACTACGTTTATACCAAAATCATTACCCAAATCCCGTGCAAGAAATAGTCAATGAAACAGAGCAAATAGATTTAGATTTTTTGATGACTGATTTCACTAAAATGATAGATTCAATGAGAGTTGGTGCTGCGAGAGTTCGCGATATCGTGCTGTCGCTGCGAAACTTTTCTCGGCTAGATGAATCAGATAGAAAATGGGTTAATCTCCACGAAGGTATCGACAGCACGTTGATGATTTTGGATCACAAATTAATTGATATTCAAGTGCTCAAGGAGTACGGCAATTTGCCTTTAGTGAACTGCTATCCGGGAGAAATTAATCAGGTTTTTATGAATGTACTGACTAATGCTATTGATGCTTTGTCTCGCGAAAAAAGAGGGAGGGAAGTTGACTCGACAATTCAGATTTGCACTGAAGTCGCCGAAGGAAATCAAGTAGCAATTCGCATTGTAGATAATGGTGTGGGGATGAGTTCGGAGGTATTGGGTAAAATATTTGACCCGTTTTTTACTACTAAAGAGGTAGGTAAGGGGACGGGTTTGGGATTGTCTATCAGTTATCAAATTGTGGTAGAACAACATGGAGGAAAGCTAATTTGCAAGTCGGAACCCGGAGAGGGAAGCGAGGTTAGTATTTTCCTTCCGTATTGATGAATTAAAGCCATCGTGAAAGCAACTGTTCAACTACTTTCACAAAGCCGATCGCAATTTGAATCAACGGCCAACCCACAAAACAAATTAACACCGCCCAGCGAGTTTGAATATCCAAACCTTGGCGAACCGCCACAATTACAGCTAGCAAACTCCACACAGCTAATATCCGCTCAATTCCTTCTCCCAGCAAGGGAATTAGCGTTAAAAAATTCAGCACTTGTGGCGCGTAAGCAAAGCCGATCGGAACCAACAACTCCCCATAAGTTACGTGCCCCTGCTTCAGCCACTCTCCGATTTTAAAGATAGTGAAAGTCCAAAAATAATAACCCCCCGCGATTGCCAAACCATCTATCCAAAGTGCTAAAAATAACACTGATAGCTCAGTTCGATTGATTAACAAAATGACAGCGCTGCCCAACACGCGGGACAGCGCAGCTAAAATTACAATTGTTAAAGCTATCCGCTTAGTTCTGCGAGTGTAGGGAGTTTTTTCGTAAAAATTGCCATTCAAAGAAAGTGCGTTCCAAAGGGTTGCCCCCAAGCCTGCAATTGAATCTTCTCCCTTCACGTTGAACTCCTGCTCCTCAAGATAGTTGACAACTTTTACAAAATAAGCTCTAATACAGCAGAATCACCGAACTATTTCTAGATAATTAGGTAATTAATTGGCATTCTACCAGATTTTATTAAATGCTAAGATTGATTTTACGGATACTTGCATGGCTGCGCGGGGGAAGTTTAAATTTGTTGCTCATCGCAGGTGTAATCCTGTTAGTTTGGGGCATTCTTTCGCCGGTGGGAACTGTTATATGGTGGCTGAATCAAAGTGCCGAAACGTTTGGTATCAAGAAAAATCCGCCGGAGATATTGCCCTCAAACAAGGGCAATTTAGAAGCCCGCAAGTCTTCGCAGATCAATTGTTATATCATCTTTTTACCGGGAGTTGGCGATTTTTCGGGGGATGAATTAACCCCTGGTGAAGAGTTTTTTCTCAAGCGTTTAGTTAAAAGTCACCCGCAGTGCGTAGCAGTGGGCGATGTTTTTCCTTATTCAGCGTCTAACAAAAGTTTAGGAGGAGAGCGGTGGCTAGCTCCTTTTTGGCGGTTTGCAGAACAGGCAAAAAGCGGGCCGATTGCGGGGGATATATTCATCAAAATTCGCAATCTCTGGAGGTTTGCAATTTCTCTAGATTATCGCTACGGATTTGCATACAATCAGGGAATGGCTAAGGCAATTATAGAGCGCATGAATGCTCAATCTCCCATTTCAGTTAATCCTCAAAAGCCTTTGAAAGTTATTTTAATTGGCACTAGCGGCGGCGCACAAGTTGCTTTGGGTGCTACTCGCTATCTTAAAGAATGGCTGAAGGCAGAAATTACGGTTGTTTCGGTTGGGGGCGTCTTTTCGGGAGAAAATGGTTTTGCAGAGGCCGATCGCATTTTCCACTTTCGCGGCACCCGCGATTCAATTGAGGATATTGGCGGCATAGTTTTTCCGAGTCGCTGGTACTGGTACGCGACTTCTCCTTTCAACCAAGCTCGTTTGCAAGGCCGCTATGCAGCAGCTTTGAGCGGCCCTCACAAGCACGACGGCGATGAGGGATATTTTGGGGAAAATCTAGCAGCGGACGGTAAAAAGTATGTAGATATAACCCTCGACAAGATTAATCAATTGCCTGTTTGGTCTGAGGGTGCGTCCGATTGATGGGTTCTTGCATATTCGATAGTCATTAGTTATTAATTGTGTCATTGTTGGTTGTGCGTCCCTTGAAGCTTGGCCTTGTTGCCTTCCCGTCTCTACCTCCAATTCCCGATGCCCGATGCCCGATGCCCGATGCCCAATTCCCAATTCCCAATTCCTAATTCCCTATTATCAATGTCTCGACCAACATTATATATTGCCATCACAAATCACGGATTCGGGCACGCTGTCCGAGTCTCCTCCGTAGCTGCAAAAATTCAAGAATTAAATCCAGATATCTTACTAATTATCACAACAACAGCACCTCGCTGGCTGCTAGAATCTTATATTACGGGCGACTTTATCCACCGTCCCCGCGCTTTTGATGTCGGAGTCGTGCAAGCTGACAGTTTGAATATGGATAAAGATGCGACGCTGGAAAAATTGCGGGAAATTCGGAAAAAGCAAAATTCCCTAATCGCCAGCGAAGTTACTTTTATCAAGCAAAATCGGGTGGGTTTGGTGCTGGCAGATATTCCTCCTTTGGCAACGCGAATGGCGGCAGCGGCTGGGGTTCCCTGCTGGATGATGAGCAATTTTGGGTGGGATTTTATCTATCGCGATTGGGGCGGGGAATTTGTAGAAATGGCAGATTGGATTGGTGAATGTTTCGGAATGTGCGATCGACTTTTTCGTCTTCCTTTGCACGAACCGATGCCAGCTTTCCCAAATATTCAAGATGTGGGCTTGACTGGCGGTAATCCTCGCTACACTAACGAAAAAATTCGGGAAGTATTCGGCATCGAAACACCGCTGGAAAAAACTGTATTGCTGACTTTCGGCGGATTGGGTTTAGAGGAAATTCCTTATCAAAATTTACAGCAATTTAGCGACTGGCAATTTATTACTTTTGATGCTGGATCTCCCGATTTGCCGAATTTGATTAAAGTCAAAAATCAGGAGTTTGCACAATCTTTCCCGATTTTACCGCGTCCGGTTGATATTATGCCTGTCTGCGGGCGCTTAGTTTCTAAACCGGGATACAGCACTTTTGCGGAAGCTTTGCGTTTGGAAATACCTGTTGTTTCTATAAGGAGAGAAGGTTTTGCAGAAGCTGCGGTGTTGCTGGAAGGGATTCAAAATTATGCGGAACATCAAATTTTGACGGCGACGGAGTTTTTTGAGGGGGATTGGGAGTTTTTGCGACAACCGCTGCATCCGCCCTGTTTGTCGGATAAATTGGATAAAAATGGTACGGAGGATATCGCCCAAGCTGTTGTAGACTATTTTTCATAAGTGCGATTAGAAATCGATCTTATACAAACAAAGTCTACCTCCGCCAACAGAAGAGTTTGGCATCAGTCTCATCCAAAATCTAAAATCTAAAATCTACAATCTACAATCGAATGAATCACTATCAACAGATACTCAAGATTCAAACTACCGGGAAATCTCTGTCCAAAATCACTCCTAAGATAGAAGATGCGGTGGCGAATTCAGGTATTAAAACAGGACTTTGTAGCTTGTTTTTGCGTCACACTTCTGCTAGTTTGGTGATTCAAGAAAATGCTGACCCGGATGTACTTAAGGATTTGGCTAACTTTTTGGCTAAACTGGTACCGGAGGACGATCGCTACATTCACGATGCCGAAGGCCCAGACGATATGCCGGCGCACATTCGCACGGCGCTGACTCATACTTCTGAACAAATCCCGATCGATCGCGGCAGGTTGCTGTTAGGAACTTGGCAGGGAATTTACCTGTGGGAACACCGCCAGCGGGGTCACATTCGCGAATTAGTTGTTCACGTCAGCGGCACTTGATCGGAATTTGTACCTCGCTGATTTTAGTTGCTTCCGGCGTCATCGGGGAATTGTAAAAAAAGCGACGCGGCGGCCCGACTATTTCATATTCGGGATGTTCTTGAAGCCAATCTTTAAGTTTCTGGAGGTTATTTTCGTAGCTTTCCCAAGTGTAGGCCCCGCGCACGCCGATGCTGACAACCGTCATCGGCGAAGTATCCGTGATTTCTACAGCGGAGTTAACGCTACTGGGGGCGATATTTGGTGCGGGATAGAGGAACGAAACTTCTGCTTGGGGAACTGCATCGATTTGCCCGGAAGTTTCCGTGTAGCGCGCTTCTACTGGTGTTGTCATCGCAATTTGGTTGTTGCTGATGTGTTGAAATAAGGGATTGAAGGCGATGCCAGTTGCTTGTCGCAAATCGCCCGCGTGGGTGTAGGTGACAGCGCGGTACTGAGGATATTGCTTAACTTCTATCACCCCAATCTGTGCGGGTTCAGGGAATCCAGTAGGTAATACCATTTGAGATTTAAAAGTTGAGATTTTACATTCAAGAAGGGGGAAAGACTGACTCTGCAAGGGTTTGGAACTTGCTTACAGTTGCATGGTTTTTGGCAACTGCTATAAATAGGCTGAGATTGTTTGCAGACAATCGTTCAGGCGGCACAATTAGTTTAGCAGTTATTTAAGGCGCTGCTAACTGTCGATCGCCTAGAATTAGTTGAGAGATTATCAATTAACCTCGTAATAATACGGACGGCACTGAGTAAGCACAGAAACATTAATCTAGTTGTGCTTGAAAAATTAGCGTTTTTCAGGTGTTTGCTATTTGTGTCGGAAAATATTCCGCTGTTTGGTCGATCGAGCTGTGCGTTCTCAGTTATTGGGACGCTGATCGCGTTCAGTAACGCCTATCAATTATACCGCTTTCAGGGAATGACGTATGAAAAAGATTCTAGTGATTGAGGACGAGCAAGTAATTCGCGAGAATATTCTCAAACTTCTTAAAGCTGAAGGTTTCGACGTGACGGGTGCAGAAAATGGATCGCAAGGTTTATATGCGGCGGTGTCAAATGTTCCCGACGTGATTATTTGCGACGTGATGATGCCAGAACTTGACGGGTATGGGGTGCTGGTGGCCTTGCGATCTAATCCTGTTACTGCTACAGTACCTTTTGTTTTTCTCACCGGTAAAGCCGATCGCTCTGAAATGCGGCAAGGTATGGAATTGGGCGCCGATGATTACCTGACTAAACCTTTTAGTAAAGCTGAGCTTGTGGGGGCGATATCGAGCCGCTTGAAAAAACAAGAAGCTGTCGCCGAACAGTACAATACTTTGCGATCGCAAAGCAGCGAATTGATCCAAGATGCCGCCGACAAATTAGAGCGGATAAAAACAAGTTTGTGCGACGCACTGGAACGAGAAGAATTCCAAGTTTATTATCAGCCGCAGGTCAATGTCCACACGGGTAAAATTATCAGCGCCGAAGCTTTAGTGCGCTGGCTGCATCCAGAAAAAGGGCTGATTTCGCCCGCAGAATTTATTCCCCATGCCGAAGCAACTGGCTTCATTGTACAGTTAGGGGAGTGGGTTTTGCAGACAGCTTGCAGGCAAATGCAAGTTTGGGAAAATGCTGGTTTTTCGGGGCTGCGGGTAGCGGTGAATCTGTCGCCACGCCAATTTCACCAACCGGATCTCAGCACCAGAGTTGCCCAAATTTTAGCAGAGACTGGTTTGCAAGCGAGCAGTTTAGAATTAGAGCTGACAGAAAGTTTGATGGTAGAAGATGCGGAAAGTGCGATCGCGACTTTGCAACATTTGAAAAATTTGGGAGTTTGTATATCTCTTGACGATTTCGGAACTGGGTATTCTTCTTTAAGCTATCTGACGCAATACCCCTTCGATACTTTAAAAATAGACCGCTGTTTTATCAGCAATATCACCGATGGTTGCACAAATGCAGCGATTGTCAAAGCTATTATTGAAATGGCGCACAGTCTCTGTCTTGAGGTAATTGCCGAAGGAGTTGAAACAGAAGCCGAAAAAGATTTTCTCTGGCGCTATAAGTGCGATATAATGCAAGGATATTTGTTCAGTCCTCCTTTGGCGGCAGCGGATTTTGAACAGTTGTTGATGGCAGGAAAATAGAAGATTGGTTAAATCAATATTGGTCATTGAATTAAGTGCGATCGGGGTGGAATATGGTTTTAGAATCCAGCAGTAACGTTGACTCACTCAAATCCAGCAATAAAAAAAATAAAGAGTTTTACCTAGCTGTTCAACTAGCTATAGTAATAGTATTTCTAGCTATTTTGTCCAAATTTTTTATCATAGTCAACGCTGGAGAACGGGGCGTGCTGATGCAGTTTGGCAAAGTGCAAGAACAGGTACTAGGAGAAGGAATTCACGTAATAGTTCCCACAGTTTATACTGTAAAAAAGTTGAGCGTCAGGGTACAAAAACAGGAAAGTTCCGCTGAAGCTTCCTCAAAAGATTTGCAAGATGTTTTCACGGATGTAGCGCTCAATTGGCACATTATCCCAGAAGAAGCAAATGCTATTTTTCAACAAATAGGTGACGAAAAAGAAGTCGTGGCTCGCATTATCGATCCGGCAGTTGAAGAAGTATTAAAAGCAGTTATGGCCAAATACACGGCTGAAGAAATAATTACTAAACGGGGAGAAGTTAAAGCCGCAGTTGATGATTCTTTGACCTTGAGGCTGGTTACATATCACATTGCAGTAGACGATATTTCTTTAGTACACGTTCACTTTTCTGAGCGGTTTAGCGAGGCGGTGGAGGCGAAACAAATTGCCGAACAGGAGGCAAAAAGAGGGGAGTTTTTAGCGCTGAAGGCAGTAAAACAGGCCGAGGCTAAGGTGAATTTAGCCAAGGGAGAAGCCGAAGTGCAAAGGTTGCTGCGGGACAATTTGACTCCCGAACTTTTGGAAAGGCAGGCTATAGAAAAATGGGATGGGAAATTGCCGCTGATTGTTGGTGATGGGGGGAAAAATTTATTGGACTTGAGGAAATTGGTTGAGAGATAACAGCCCTGGACGCATCAGCCCAAAGAAACCGGGTTTTTTACCTAATCTGTGACCTACAACGAAGGATTTTCGGAAAAAAACCCGGTTTCTGACTATCGGTGCACAAGTCCCGTACAAAAATACAGGGAATTTAGCTTTTTATGTCGGTAAAAAACCCGGTTTCTTGAGTATTGGTGCGTAATACCAATTTTTTATGAGGTTGCATAGAATCCGATCCCCCCTAGCCAAGAGGGCGGGCACGGGGAGTAGGGGTCGCACCGCCCCTACTAAGGGGGGGACAAGATTCTTCTCAAAGTCAACCCCTACTCCCCAACAACCAGGGGGAGTAGGGGGTATGCGAGGGGGATCGAGATATGTGCAACTTCACATTAAATTGGTATAAGTCCTGAATTACCAATTATATCATGTCCGGTCGATTACCATGATTCTTGTAGGGGCGGGTTCACCAATAATATTTGCCCCTAACGGACAATCTCACAAACCCGCCCTGGCTTATGTATTATGGGCGATCGATCAGACATGATATTACCAGCACCTTAAGTTAATATCTGTTCAAAGGCTTTAGCAATTCCCGTTTGAAAGCGCTGTCGGTGTTTCAGTTTCAAAACAGGTTTAATTATTTCAAAAGATACATTTGAACTCGGTTCGCTAGCTGAAATTTTTATTGCTCGCAGTGTAGATAGCTGCAATTCTTTTTTTACCATCAATTCAGGAATAGCCGCTGCACCTGTGCCGCTTTCCACCACTGCTTTTACCATTTCACTGCTGTTCAAAACTAAAGTTACATTCAATTCCTGGGGATTAATGCCCCAACTTTGCAAAGCTTGTTCCAACATTTGCTGAACTCCAGAACCAGCTTCTCGCATCACCCAATCCGTTTTCGCAATTTCCGTTAAACTCACCTCTGCACGTTCAAACCAAGGGTGAGATTTGCCAACTACAATCAGCAAGCGTTCGCTGCCTACAACTTCTTCCTCCAGAGTGCTCTTAAGTGAAGCTTTAATATCTCCCGTCACTAAACCCAAATCAAATGTTCCCGTCGCCGTCCCCGCACAAATTTCTTCGGCATTTGCCAGAGTACAATTCACGCAAATACCAGGATATTTTTGTTTGAACTTGCTAAGTTTATCAGGCAACCAATAATTGCCAATGGTCAGACTGCAACCCAAGTTTAATTCGCCTCGCTGCAAGTCGTTCAACTCCCGCAAACCTCTCTCTGTCAAAGCAACTTGGTCTAGAATTTTCTGCGTTTCAACTTGCAGCAACTTCCCAGCATCTGTGATTTCGATGCGGCGGCCGATGCGGTGGAATAGTTTTACTCCGTATTGCGCCTCTAAGCTTTGGATTGTCGCACTGACAGCGGGTTGGGTGATGTAAAGTTCCTCCGCTGCGCGGCTGAAGTGCAGATGTTCCGCGACAGCTAGAAAAACTCGCAGTTGGTCAAGCGTCATTCCGGCCATGCTGAGGGTTCCTTTACTAAATACAGTTATTTTTTGAGATTAAAATCTCTTGCGGCTAAGCTTTGACGTGAACTTTTCGATCGAGTCTCTGGTACAGGTTGGAATTACCAAAAAAGGACGGTTGCCAGCCGCTATTTAAATTTTCCTTTTAATATCAAGGGTTTGGGCTGGTGGCGACAGATAGGTGTCGTCTTCCAACAGTTCTTTGGCTGCAGCATTGCATCACTTGTATTTATTAATTCGATAAAAAATACCATTTGATTCTACCTGTCAAGAGCCTTAAGGTGATACTTAAGCTTCTAACGCAGGGCCCGATGCTGAAGCAGCACCGACAAGTTTAAGCCGATCGCCAAAAGTCGATCGGCAACAAGAGAGAAGATAAATGACTAAGAAAACGCCAAAAAATCACAGTCCCCACGGCTTAAAGCCGGACTGCCTCTCGTTTGGAGAGGTTTTAGCTCAATCCTTTGCCGTCATTGCACCTACAACGATACCAGCATCTAATATAGGGTTAATCGTCGCTCTTTCGGGTAACGGGGCTTGGCTGAGCTTTCTCATCGGCTTGATAGGCCTAGTATTTGTCAGCATCAATATCAACCAATTTGCAAGTCGATCGGCTTCTGCCGGTTCTCTTTATTCTTATATTGTTAAAGGACTAGGCCCGACTGCCGGCGTAATTTGCGGCTGGAGTTTGGTACTGGCTTATCTATTTACTGCGATGGCCGTTTTGTGTGGTTTTGCCAACTTTACTGGTACTTTCATCGGTCATTTAGGCATCCATCCGTCACCGATTACGCTGTTAGCGATCGGGGCCGGCGTTGCTTGGTATGCAGGTTATAAAGATATCCAACTCTCAGCTATGGCGATGCTGTGGCTGGAGGGGGCATCAGTGGCAGCGATTTTTATCTTGGGAATGATCATCTGGGCGCACAAAGGTTTTGCCCTGGATATGTCGCAATTAACTTTGGAAGGCGTAACTCCCGGCAATATAGCGACGGGACTTGTATTAGTCATGTTTGGTTTCTCTGGTTTTGAAAGCGCTACATCTCTGGGCGACGAAGCGAAAAAACCCTTAAAAAATATCCCCAGGGCTGTCATGGGCAGTGCTGTCATGGCAGGCTTATTCTTCATTTTGATGACCTATATTGAGGTTTTGGGTTTTAGCGGTACAGGAGTTTCTATTACTAATAGTGAAGAACCTCTGACTTTTCTGGCGCAACAAGTGGGCATGGGTTGGCTGGGAGAGTTAGTGGCTTTCGGCGCTTTATTTAGCTTTTTTGCTTGCGTGCTCGGCAGCATCAATCCAGCCGCGAGAGTGTTTTTTATGATGGCGCGGCACGGTTTGTTTCACTCTTCATTAGGTGTAGCGCATTCGTCTAATAGAACTCCCCACGTTGCAGTAACGATGTGTACATTTATGACATTTTTGGTGCCTGCTGTGATGTCTATGTTTAACATCAAACTGTTCGATTGTATGGGTTATTTGGGGGCAATTTGCAGCTACGGATTTTTAACCGTGTACGTCTTAATTTCGATCGCCGCACCGATGTACCTGCACAAAATTGGTAAATTGCGCGTGCGGGATGTGGTGTTCTCGGTGGCGGCGATCGCATTTATGATGATTCCGATTGCGGGCAGCGTGGGCATTCCAGGCAGCACTATGTTCCCACCTCCAGAAGCTCCTTACAATGCCTTTCCTTACTTGTTCTTGATGTACTTGGTGGCTACTTGCGGATGGTTTTTCTGGCAACGGCTGCGTTCTCCGGGACTTGTGGGTTCGATGGAGCAGGGTATTGACGCAATTCATGCCAGATTCGAGGAAGAAAATGCAATTTACGGTGGTGTTCGATTGAAAGCAGTTCCCTTTGACAGTGATCGTTTTTGATTAACAGTTACCAGTTCACAGTCAGGACTAATAGTTTTTAGCAACTGGGTTTTTACTGAGATATTGCAGCATTGTCAATCAGCATTTCAATGGCGGGCTAGAATCAAGAACCCACAATAAAATTTAATTTTTGTGGAACGGGCATCTTGCCCGTTCCGAAGATACGATCCCAGCGAGTACAACCAAATAAAAAATCTGAGGAGACACAGAAATGAATGAATTACTAACAGCTATTTCGACGGGAATGACAGCTTTTACGGCTACGAATCTGGACGATATTCTGATTCTGCTGCTGTTTTTTTCGCAGGTGAATGCAGTATTTCGGCGCAGGCATATCGTGTTCGGTCAGTTTCTGGGCTTTACTGCACTGGTTTTTGTTAGCCTTCCGGGGTTTTTTGGCCGCTTAATCTTTCCCCCAGATTGGATCGGAATGCTGGGTTTGCTGCCAATTGCGATCGGGCTTAGCCGCTTGCTGAATTCCGAAACTGACGATTCGGAAGTTGAGGCAGAATTAGAGCAATCTGAGAAATCTTTTTTTAGCAGTTTTCTGTCTCCTCAAACTTACAGCGTAGCAGCGGTGACGGTGGCCAATGGCGGCGACAATATCGGGATATATGTGCCGCTTTTTGCTAGCAATACTTTAGAAAGTTTGGCGGTGATTCTCGGCGTATTCTTCGCGATGGTGGGCGTTTGGTGCTACGCTGCTTATCGGTTAATTCAGATGCGGGCGATCGCAGATACTTTGACTCGCTACGGCAATCAGCTTGTGCCTTTTGTTTTAATCGGATTGGGAATGGCGATTCTGGTTAAAAGCGGCACTCTGGCAAGCCCAACTTTAAGTATAATATCTTTAGTGGGTTGCGGTTTCTGTTTGATAACGATGAGCAGAAGTAACGCCAGCGGAACTGAAGTTTAGAAAAATTGCAGGGACAGCACATGAATTGGATTGCAGCAGCGATTATTGCCGGGATTACATCTTTTGCCGCAACCAATATCGACGATATGGTGCTTTCGATGCTGTTCTTCGCCCAAGTAAATGATACTTTCCGCCCCCGGCATATCTTTGTCGGTAAGTACCTCGGATTTGCAGCACTCATCGCTGCTAGTTTGCCCGGTTTTTTTGGTGGGTTAATTGTGCCGAAAGCTTGGATTGGTTTGCTGGGTTTGGTTCCGATCGCGATCGGCATCAGTCACTTGGTCAAGAGAGAAAATGATGAAGATGAAGTACAAGCAGTATCGGGCGAATTTAACCGGAAATCTAATTCACCTGTGTCAAAGCTAGTAAATCTTTTCAACCCCCAAACTTTGAATGTGGCTGCGGTAACAGTGGCTAACGGGGGTGACAACATCGGTATTTACTTGCCGCTGTTTGCTAGCAGCGATTTGCCGAGCTTGCTGGTGATTTTGGCGGTTTTCTCGGTGATGGTAGGTGTTTGGTCTTATGTCGCTTACCGGTTAACTCGCCAAAGGGCGATCGCCCATATTTTGACTCGCTATACCAAGGCTGCTGTCCCTTTTGTATTGATTGGTTTGGGAATATTCATCCTGATTGAAAGTGGTAGTTATCGGCTGATCCCGCCATTTTAATCTAACTAATAATCAGCCAAGGTTCCGCTAGTTTCATCCCTCTATAGGTAGATAATTTGCCATAAGTCATAAGTCCTAACTCATCACTTTTCCCTTAACAATTGTTTGCTAAAAAGTTGCGCTAAATCGCTTGAAATTTATCAACAAATATGCTAAGTTAATAATGAAGTGAGTGACCAAGCTAAAACCAGCTTCAAACTAATTTAGCCTCAAGTAGTCACGAAACTTGAAACCATCTTTTGAGCTAGCCAATTGCCAGACTTAGGCAACAATATACCTCTTGTCTCAAGAAATCCTGTAGTGGTGAATCAAACCGAGCTAAAAAATTGAGGATTAATCCCTAAACGCTCGCCCGCTCGCTTCGCCACTACCCCACGCCGAGCGACTTTGACAATAGGTATAATGCTAAAAAAACAGATTTTTCGCTTCGGCAAAATTTGGTTTTTCAGGCAAACCAGTTAAAGAGATATCGTTTTTGCCTAAGTCCTAAAATAGCAAGCAAAAAGAAAGTTGGAAAAAACCTGACAATCGAGAAAAGGAGAAAAATTGTGAAAATCTTCAAATTTGTTTTAGTGCTCTTGGTAATGGCCGCCAATTTACTATTTGTTCCCCCATCCTGGGCCGACGCTCCAAAAACGCCGAAATATGCAAGCAATCCCGACTACATAGAGGTGACTCAAGCTCTGAACACTCTCAAGGCAGCGAAAGACGCACCCAATATCGCCCAGAATTATACCCCTGAAGAACTCCAGAAAAAAATCTCTCAATTGGAGTTTCAAAAATACACTTTAGAAACGGGAAAACCTTGGGGTCAGTGCCGCAACGAGACAGGAAAAACCCTGGCTGTCTACGGCCCGAAACGCAAAAAAGCAGCGGAGTCTTCTTACGAGAATGCCCTTTATTTTCTAGCTGACGGCCAAACAACTGAACATAAATGGGATTGCGATGGAATTTATCTAGCCAGCGATGTCAAAGCAACCGATTTAAGAACGACCGATCAACCTTCAGAAGAATTGACGGGCGGTCTAGCTGTTAAGATAGTTGACGGAACTCAAGTTGTAGCCAGAGCTAATCCCGATACGGGGGCTGTAGAATTCAACGTTCCTACTGCTAAGGTTTTCCAGCCTGGGGATGCGAATTGGTTTGTTCCTGATGTGACTCAGGCTTACATAGATACGCAAGTTCCCAACGCACCTACTGAGGAAAATGATTAGTTTTGGTGAAGTTGTAATGCGATCGGCTGTTTAAAGCCCGTTGCAACGCAAAATCCCGCCGGGGAGCAATCCCCGGCGGATAATCATCCCAGCGCAAATATATCGGTTTACCTTCTCATTTCCCGTTAAAATTAAAAGGTTTATCTATGCTATTAAATTGGAAATCCACAAAAGTAAATACAGAAAAAATTAAGCGACCAAATCCGTCGCGGGTGCGGGATCACTTGGCAAACGAGCGCACTTATTTAGCATGGATGCGGACAGCAATATCGCTGATGGGTTTTGGCGTAGTTATCGTGCGCCTTCGCACCTTTCATCCCCCTCTACTCCCAACTCCCGGCAATGGCTGGAAGTTGGGTTTGCTTTTTTCAGCAGTGGGTTTGCTGACGGTGTTATTCTCAACTAAGCACTACTTTGGCGTCCGTCACGATATCGATTACGATACTTATGAACCTACCGATCGCTGGGTAATTCTTTTCAGCCTCGCGATCGCCCTCCTAGGGGCTGGGGTAATTTATTATATGTTCACCGTTCCTTCTAGCTCATTTGGTTTGATGGCACCTGAATAATGGTGGCGGTTTAATATGAATATTAAAGAGTTCGATCGCGTGCAATTATCGTTCCAACTGAGATGTTGCACCATTGTCAAGAACAGGCTTTCCGGCCTGTTCCACAAAAAGTGCATTTTCTTGTGGGGAGTAGGGGGTTGGGCATCCTGCCCGCCCAAAAAAGGCTTATCGAGAATGGTGCAAGATGTGAGCTCCCACCGATGCAAGTAGATGATGAGAAACCAAACCTGCAAAATCTGTCGCGGGCGATCGATCGATCGGCAAATGAGCGCACCTTCTTAGCATGGATGCGGGCTGCGATCGCACTCATGGGTTTTGGCGTCGTCATCATCCGACTTCGCGTGGTGCAAATGCCCGTACATTACCGTCAGGCGATGGGGTGGAAGTTGGGTTTAATTTTCTCTCTAATAGGTTGGGTGACAGTCTTAATCTCAACTAAGCACTACTTCACTGTTCGCCACCAAATTGACCACGATACCTACAATCCCCCAGACGGCATGGTTTTATTTTTCAGTTCCGCTGTGGGCTTATTGGGGATTGGAGTAATTTATTCAATTTTGGCAACCGCCCTGAGCCCAAGTAGTTTTGTAATACCCGATTGATTGTCAACAGGAGTTAATCATGAACAGCGATACAGTTGCCACGATCGCTTCCATTCTCATCTTAGCTGCTGCTATCTGGGCAGCATTCGTAGTGCTTGAGACAGTCGCGAAAATAGTCCCGAAATTGCTGGGCGTGACAGTCGCGATCGGGCTTTTGCTCGTTTACCTGCAATTTTACTGGGGAATCGACACCGCATATCTTTGGCAAACAGTCAAGCATTTGCCGGAAACTTTCAATTTGTCGATCGGCGCCTAAATTATCACCAGCCAGCATTCTCAACAACCTCTCTCGGATAGATATTTTAGTACCGCAAACAAAGTATATTTAGCCGATTCCACAAAATACGGTAACTAGATTGACTTACTAGACATAACTGATTTGTGCTGTTAAACTACGGTAAGTCGATCGAGTAATGAGCTATTAACGTGGAAAACGCTAAAAAAGTCATTGAAGAGTACCAGCTTGCAGGACAACTAAGCCAACAGTTGCCCGAAGCTAAGGGCTTTAACGAAGTCTGGTTTAAAAAGATCAGAGGCGGGTTGCTTCTGGCAATTGGATATTTGCTATCACCCCTGTGTTGGTGGAACGACATATTTTTCAATCTGCCAATTGCCTACGCCTTTGGGTATATCTGTAGCTGGCTTTCCCCAGATTTACTGTTTCCTTGCACAATTGTCGGCTACTGGCTTTCCAATATTGTGGGAATTCTGTTGATGCAGCTAGGAACTTTAGATGTTTTTGCCGACAAACCCAAGGAAAAAAACCTCAAAAAAGAGTTATTGACGGGTTTAGTATCATCAACCGCCTTCACTGTTGTCATTGTGGCATTGATTCATTTTAATGTTCTCGAAACTCCCGATTTCTTTTCCGGCAAGGACTCGGTTAACCTCAGCTATGCTTTACCTGTGACGCTCGTCACTTCAAGGTAGAAAGCCGAATATAAACCCCATAAATAAATCCAGGGTTTTTCATCAGTTACACAGGTACCTATAAGAAAATCAGGGAGCTTTTACACTACATTTTTTGTAGTTTTGTTGATTTGCATTTACTTACTTTAACCAAGATTTTTGTAGCTTAAGACGCGAGAAATCTCAAGCGTTTAAAAGCAAAATTCCTGGCAACGCATATTGAAATGCAAGCGATATTTAGCCTGTGTAGCTGTGTTGTTCTAGCCACCCAAGTTATCTATTTGTTGGTTGGCAGCGCTTAAATACACAGTTTTTGGGCATAACCGTGAACTACTTATTACTATCGTTTCTCAGCTTTTTCGTGGGCATTATCGTTGGTTTGACCGGAGTTGGCGGAGCGTCGCTCATCACCCCAATGTTAATTTTTGTTTTCCAAATTCCAGCATCAATTGCTATTAGTTCGGATGTCGTAGCTGCCACACTGATGAAAGTTGTTGGCGGCTTCAAACACTGGCAGCAAAAGACCCTCGACTTGCAAATAGTTAAGTGGCTGGCTTTGGGCAGCGTGCCCGGTTCGCTGACTGGCGTGTGGATTTTACACTGCATCAAATCCAGCGGAAGTCAGGACTTAGACAGCATATTGCTGCGCTGTCTCGGAGTAGGGATCGCACTAATTGTCGCTTTATCGCTGACCAAATTAGTGGTCAAAACATTTTTCCCTAGTTTTAAATTGCCTTCCCCCGCTAAATGGGACTTAAATACTAATTATGGCCGTATTTGTACAGTGAGTGCGGCAGCAATTTTAGGCTGCATAGTGGGAATCACTAGCGTGTCTTCCGGTGCGATGTTTGCACTGTTGCTGATTGCTTTTTTCCGCCTGGATACTTCTAAATTGGTGGGTACAGATATTTCGCAGGCGGCAATTTTGTTGATGTTTACATCTCTGGGACACCTCAGCCTCGGAACGGTAGACTGGAGTTTAGTTTTGCCCATTTGGTTGGGTTCGGTGCCGGGAGTTTTAGTAGGTGCTAAATTATGCCAAATTATGCCTCAACGCCCGCTAAAGTTTGTTATTTACGGAATGTTGGCGATGGCTAGTTGGAAGTTGTATCAAGTCTGAAACGTAGGGTAAGGTCAGGAGTATTGCTGTCAACAAATATGCGCTTTCGCTGCAGTCCGGCAGGGGTTTAAACCCCTGCCTCAAAGCTGAAGTCCTCGCTATGAGGACTATTAACTCATGAGTCCTCATAGCGAGGACTTTCGCTTTGAGCCAGGGAATTAATTCCCTGGCGGTCTTTCGGGTTAAGCTGATATCAATGCCGCAGGAGGGGCGATCGCCCAACCTACAATTTAATACTTGCTGACTAATGCTTCGAGTTCGCTGACAGTCGGTAATTCTAAATCTTTGAACAAGGCTGTACTGAGGTAGCGTTCGCCATAAGAAGGCTGCACAAAAACTATCAATTTTCCTGCATTTTCGGGACGCTTGCCGACTTCAATTGCAGCAAACAAAGCAGCGCCTGCTGAGATTCCTGACAATAATCCTTCTTCTCTGGCTAGTCGGCGGCTGTAGGCGATCGCATCTGCGTCGCTAACTGCAATTGTTTCATCAATTAACTCTGGTTTCAACACTTCCGGGATGAATCCTGCACCAATCCCTTGAATTTTGTGAGCACCAGATTTGCCTCCAGAAAGTACAGGGCTGCTGGCTGGTTCAACTGCAATTACCCTAAAACTAGACTTTCGCGGTTTAATTACTTCAGCAACTCCAGTAATCGTACCGCCGGTGCCAACTCCAGCAACTAAAAAATCTACTTTACCCTCTGTATCTTCCCAAATTTCCTCGGCCGTTGTCTCCCGATGAATTTTTGGATTAGCGGGGTTGCGAAACTGTTGCAGCATGAAAGCATCGGGCGTTTCTTCTACAATTTCTTCCGCACGGGCGATCGCGCTTAACATCCCTTCATGTCCCGGAGTTAATTCCAACTGAGCTCCGTAAGCTTTCAGCATCGATCGGCGTTCCGTGCTCATCGTATCCGGCATCGTTAAAATCAGACTGTAGCCTTTCGCCGCCGCAATCATTGCCAAAGCTATTCCAGTATTGCCTGAAGTCGGTTCAACTAAAATAGTTTTTCCCGGTTGAATTAACCCCGCATCTTCTGCCGCCTGAATCATGCTTGCCGCAATCCGATCTTTCACCGAAGCAGCCGGATTCATCCCTTCCAATTTTGCCACAATTCGAGCAACTACTCCTTCGGCTTGGGGAATTTTATTGAGCTGAACTAAAGGAGTTCTACCAATTATTCCTGTAACATCCTTAGCAATTCTCATGGCTTAATTTCTCTCCCTTTAAATGTAGTACATGGGATGTGCTTGTTTGCGAACATCCCGCTGTTCGCACAAATCTTGTAATGTGTATTTCCCCAAAACAGACCAAGATGCCTGTTGAGCTTCCTGCCAGATTTCTAGCACCGCAGTTTTTTCTATTGTTACAGATTCCGAAACTTTTTGGGTCGGGCCACTGCCGGATCCTTCGAGTGTCGAAAACACCTCTAGCAAAGTAATCTGCCAAGGCTCTTTCGCGAGCAAATAACCGCCTTTGGCACCCCGCAGACTCTGGACAATACTTGCACGCCGCAGCACGGCAAGAATTTGGTCTAGATAGCGTTCGGGTATCTCACCAGAAGCAGTAAGTTCGCTTACTGTTAGGGGCGAATCCTTGGGGTAGTGGCTCGCCAATTCCAAGAGCGCTAACAGGGCATATTGTACTCTAGAAGATAGTTCCACATTCCCCACTGGCGATCGAGTTTAAATTGTACATTATATCATAGTACACAATTCCGGTAGGTGTACAGGTGTTAATATATCTTTATTACAAAAACGGTTGGAGAAACCCCGTGAGCAACGTAAATTTAGGTTTAAGCTGTCGGCACTGTCGGTATTACGAGCAGCACGGGCACAGGGGCGGAAACTGCCTGATGCTCGGCGTGGGGGTACAGGGTGGGTGGAAAGCTTGCCCCTTCTTGGTTCGGCCCTTTGCACCGTCTTGGGAATACCCCGAAGCGGGTAGAGCAGGAGAGTCTCAAATGTTGCAGGGAGCGAGTATTTTACAGGCAATACCGCCGCCTTAAAGTAAGGGCTAAGTAGGTAGGCGGATATATACTGTGTCATCGTTAAGTTTCTTCATACTCACCTTCTTAAGGGTAGTCAACAGGTGCGAGATATCGCATCTGTTGGCAGTGAGAAGACAGAAATCAACACAAAGAAAAAAACAAGTGCGATTGTTGCCCTTGCTTTTGAACTTATTGACGAGTCGATGATTAAATTTAATTAACGCAAATTCGATACAAATTATCTGTTGCCCAGACCATTCTGAATTTGATCGAAGATTGCACCGTCACCTTTGAACAGGCACGATTTTAACAGAGCGGCTGATTTAAGAGAAAATACTGGCAAACCTGTTTTTTTCTTAAATGGCTGCAAGACAATATCTGCGAGATGATGATTCCGCATTGATGCTTGTTAGTTCCTCTTGTTTTTCTCAGGTCGATTGAGCGCATAATTAAGTTTAATGCGCTTGATATAGGGCAATACGGTTCAGATAAGACTGATCCCCCCTAGCCCCCCTTAAGAAGGGGGGGACAAGAGGTTGCTCTTGCGTCCCCCTTCTTATCAGATAAGACCGATCCCCCCTAGCCCCCCTTAAAAAGGGGGGGACAAGAGGTTGCTCTTGCGTCCCCCTTCTTATCAGATAAGACCGATCCCCCCCTAGCCCCCCTTAAGAAAGGGGGGACAAGAGGTTGCTCTTGCGTCCCCCTTCTTATCAGATAAGACTGATCCCCCCTAGCCCCCCTTAAGAAGGGGGGGACAAGAGGTTGCTCTTGCGTCCCCCTTCTTAAGGGGGATTTAGGGGGATCTCCGGGGGATTAGCAGTGTTAACTGAACCGTATTGTGATATAGGGCAAATGCAGCCTGATGAGATTTGCCCGGATAATCTATAAGATTTCGCTGATGTGGCAATTCTTATTAATGGCAACAGTGGCAAGATTGAGAGACTGTTTTGCTAGCAGTTTGGCGATCTATCTTGGGAGCATCTCACCTTTGCAGCCCTCCGCTAGAAATTGGAGTTTTGAGGCAGGAGGCAGGAGGCAGGAGGCAGAAGGAAAGAGGCAGAAGGAAAGAAGAAGAAGGAAGGAGCCAGAAGAAGGAAGGAGCCAGAAGAAGTATTTTTACAAATATGAGATGCTCCCTCTATCTTTGGGTGCGATCGCCACCTCTCTCTACTTAATCTAATACATTAAACTATTAAATACTTAATGTCTACAGATAAACAGTAGTTTGTTGTTTTAGGCGCGCTTGGCGGGAAAACGCGACCTGCGGGTAGGGACAAAGGCTTTGCCTTTGTCCCTACAGAGGTCGATCGCCCATGAATGCTGGAAATTAATTCTCAAGTCGCAAGAGCGATCGCAATTTAATTCCCGCAACGCTGCCCAACAAAGCAGTCGCAATCCACAGCCAACCGTGCAAACTGGTAGAAGCAATACCGCTAAAAAAAGCGCCGACATTGCAGCCAAAAGCCAGCAACGCTCCGTAACCCATCAGGAAACCGCCGCTCAAAACGGCTGCAACTTTGGGTAACGACAGGTTTGTTTTGACGGCGAACTTGCCAGCCAAGGCCGCTGCTAAAATTGCACCCAAAACAATGCCAAAATTCATCACGGAAGTAACATCAGCAAAGATGCCTTTTTGCAGGGATTCCAATTTGTCTGGAGTATTCCAAAACGGGTTAGTTGTGGGATTCCAACCGAAAGCGGTAGCAAGTTCTGCCGCCCACAAAGTAAACCCCCAAGTCACTCCCCAAGGCCGGCCGTCAATTAACAGTTTTACCCAGTTGAGAAAGGCAAGGGCAAAAGCTCCGGCAGCCAGAGGCCAAGGGCCGTAAAGCCATCGATTTTTGATGTGGGATTGGGGATTTTTGAGGAGAGAATCTGCAGTTACGGGTTGCTTGCCGTTGGTGCGATTCCACTGCCAGAGGGCGATCGCAATTAACAGAAATACGCTTAGCTGCAAGATGACTGCGGGCATCCATCCCAAAGTTTTTCCTAAAGATATCGGTGGCAGCGAGGGCAAATGCCACAGGTGTCTGGTCAAACTTCCTGCAAAAGAACCGATGCAAAAAGTCAGCAGCGTTAATAGCATTGACGCGCTGCCGCCGCCAATTGTCCAAAGCGTGCCGCAAGCGCAGCCGCTGCCCAATTGCATTCCAATTCCGAATATAAAAGCGCCGATCGCATTTTGCCAGCCCACAGGCGCAACAGCCCCGGCTATTTTGTGTCCGAATGCCTCTCCTGATGCAAGTACGGGAGCAAAAAGTACAGTAGCAATTCCTAACATCAACAAGTGCGCTAAAACACCTGTAATATCGCGATCGGCAAATAATTTGCGGTAAGCAGAAGCAAAGCCAAAACTTGCATGATACAAACTCGCGCCCAGCAAGCCTCCAATCAGAAATAAAACGCTCTGCCGCCAGCCGTAGGCGCTCAAACCGGCCGCACCAGCAGCAAATAGCGTCAGTATCAGAGCTAAAATCGGACGCTGCGATCGGGGCGGCGAAGTTTTTGTCAGCGGTGAAAAAGCAATTTCTGCGGTGTTATTCACAATAAAATACTTGACTCCAGAAACAACTGTAAAGCGAGGCAGAGCCTCCATTTTAGCGCTAAGTTTTTCGCGGGGAAGTCTCCGATTTTTCCTCGGGTTGTTCGCTAGGAGTGCAAGCAACGGAATTATCTGCTTGTCGGTGCTCAGCTATTGTTGATAAACCAAAGCCAATCGAGCTGATTATTCCGAGCATTGATATCGAGATAATTACTGTTTTCATTCTACCTCTTCGGTCAATTTTTAGCCAAAATTGCTGTTAACTACAGATTTGTTTTCTACACTGCTTGTTCCGGACCAGTTTCTACAGGTAAATTAGTCTGACTGTATTCAGTCCAAGAACCTTCGTAGATTCTGACTTTCGGATAGTTCAGCAAGTGTTTCAAAACTACATATTGCAGCGTTGCTTCCCGCCCCGTACTGCAAGTAACGATGATGTCGCTGTTGCGATCGATCTTTTTAGCTGCCAAAATCTGCTTGATTTCGTCGAGAGACTTCAACTTGTGCGGGTTTTCAGCATCGGTAAAAGTCGGCCAGGGAATGTTGCGAGCGCCGGGAATGTGTCCGTTGCGCGTCCAGATTTTTTCTTCCCCTTGAAATAGTTTTTCCGGTCTGGGATCGATGAATGTGACGCCTGCTTTGCCAATTAAATTTTTGACTTCATCCAGGGTGACACGAATTGATTTGTTGTCTCGCACAGTCAGTGTACCTGCCGCGTATTTGGGAAACTCTTTCGTCACAGTTTGAGCTGCTTTGTAACCCGCATAACCTCCGTCGATAACTGCTATGTCCGAGTGTCCCAATCGCTCCAATACGTAAGCAACCATTGTCGCGCCGAGAATGTCTCTGCCGTCGGAATAAACTGCGACGCGGCTGTTGTCTGTTACTCCTGCCCGCGATAGTAATTGCCCCAGTTTATCCGGCGTTAGATACTGTACTGGCAAACCGCTGTCCGGCCCGCGCAAGGTGTTGTCGGCGATGTTGACTGCGTTGGGAAGATGCCCGATAAAGTAGTCCATTGGATTGGTGCGGACATCGAGAATTCGCAGGTTTTTGTCGCTGGCGTTTTGGGCAACCCACGCGGGGGAAACGAATTGAATTTTAGTTTTTGATTCCGCTGCTTGGGTTGGGAAAAATGGGAACAGAGGAATTGCGATCGCCAGCACCGCTAGGACGGCAATTAATGCCCCTATTTTGTTTCTTTTGAATCGAGCTTTCAGCCATTTAGTTTTCATTTTCTTTCCTCTTGCATTGTCTCTGTCGAAAAGCACAAAAAGCTCCTCGCTGCTAGAGAGCCGATCGCTCTCTAGCAATCATCTTAAACTCGATCGATTTACCGTATATTATAGGTATAGCTGTTGATTGTTGCACAGACAGTCTCAGAAAGTCAATAGTTTTTTTTAGTAGCGAAGGATACAGGAATTTTGGGGCGATTCCCTCCGGGATAGCTTCGCACGCGCGTGCGAGACATTGATTCTACCCTTAGATTTCGTAGTGCCACACCTCAGAAGGTTGCAGAATAATCCGGTGGAGCGGCAGACGATCGATCAAGCCTTGCTGCTCAAAATGACCGAGGGTACGAGTGACAGTTACGCGACTTGTACCGATAATTTCTGCAATGTCCTGATGGGTTAAAATCATATCGATTAGATGTCCTTGCTCTACCTCAGAACCAAACCTCTTAGCCAGCCAGGTTAATAGTTGATAGAGCATAAAATCAACTCTTTTGTAACCTCGCATTACCATAAACTCTTCAGCCTGCTGAATGTGATTGAGCAAAATATCTCTATTTAGCCAGCGATCGCCCGATAGTAAAATTGCCTCGACTTTAGTAAGGCATTCAATTTGAAAAGGATCGCATTTTGAGATTGGTTTGCCGATCGTATCACCAGGCCCCCACAATCCCAAGGTAATAATTGTGCCATCTTCAAGCCACGTTACAGTTCGCACTACTCCAGTTTCAATCCGCCACAGAGCATTGCTTCTGTTGGGCAAGTGCGAGCGGCGAGGAAATATATGGCGGCTCGTTTCATCAAAAGTTTTAGTGGAAAGAGAAGCAATAGTCATAGCCAGTTACTGAAAGAATAAAAGTTAGCTTGTCCAATGGCAGCAGGATAGTGTGGCTGGCCAAACTCTAGATAAATTAAAGCTTTACTAGATTCCTGCACCGTCTAAAAACTGTGTAATGAATAAATCCGAAGACTGAAATAATTCATGTTTTTCGACCTCTGCTTGCTCTGATTGATGTGTTTTGATCGGAGATAATTGAGATTTTAAGAAATTAACTTGCTCTTCTAAATCCTTAATTCTATCGAACAAAGCTCGAATCGCTTGAGCTTCCAAATCCGGTAGACCTTGAGAATTTTGAGCATCTTCCACCTGCTTTTTCCGAGAGATGATGCGGCCGGGAATTCCCACAACTGTGCAATCGCTAGGGACATCCCGCAGCACTACCGAACCCGCACCAATCCGAACATTATTGCCAATTTGAATATTGCCTAAAACTTTAGCACCGGCTCCCACGATTACATTTTCTCCCAGCGTCGGATGCCGTTTTCCTATTTCTTTACCCGTGCCGCCAATGGTCGCTCCTTGATAAATTACAGCATAATCTCCAACGATCGCAGTTTCGCCAATTACCACCCCCATGCCGTGGTCGATAAACACCCCCCTACCAATTGTCGCTCCTGGGTGGATCTCAATACCTGTTAAAAAGCGACTCAGTTGGGAAATCAAGCGCGGTACAAACGGCAGGCCAGCGGAATAAAGCCAGTGTGCTATCCGGTGCAAAAAAAGTGCTTGCAGTCCGGGATAGCAAAATAATACTTCCAGCCAGTTGCGCGCCGCGGGGTCACGTTCGTAAATAATTTGCAAGTCACTGAACATATTTAGTCCCGCCGTGTTTCGGTTATACAGTATCGGCAGTGCCGACGGTTTAAGCTGCATAAAGCAGTATTGGTTGTGGCATTCTTACTTATAATACTATAATCCGACCGAATTACAGTAGTTAATGAGAAAAAAATTTTTCTTTCCCCAGCCCTTTCTAAGCTGCCTCGGATATTTTCCGCGAAACAAACGGTACAGCTTGTCTGACTTCTTGCCGCAGCGGAATCTCGATCGAGAATTCCGTCCCCAATCCCGGTGTCGAATCGCAGCGCAGCATACCCTTGTGCTTTTCTACGACAATTTTATAGCTGATTGACAGTCCCAATCCTGTCCCTTTTCCCACAGGTTTAGTAGTAAAAAACGGGTCAAACAGCCGTTTTTTGACATTTTCTGCCATACCGGGGCCGTTGTCAGATATCCGCACAATTATTTTATCCGGGATGGAATATTCTGTGGTTATGGCGATCGCGATCGGATTAGCTTTCGCTGCTTTGGGCCCGCGATCGAGGTTGTAACTCTCAAGGGCGTCGATCGCATTAGCCAGAATATTCATGAACACCTGATTTAATTGTCCGGCATAGCACTCTACTAAAGGTAAATTGCTGTAGTTTTTAACAATCTCGATCGGCGGGCGATCGGCTGTAGCTTTCAGGCGACTTTGCAGAATTAGCAGAGTGCTGTCAATGCCTTCATGGATGTTGACAGGTTTCATTTCGCTTTCGTCTAAGCGAGAGAAATTCCGCAAAGATTGGACGATTTGAACAATGCGCTCGGCTCCTATTTTCATCGATGACAGCACTTCCGGCAAATCATCGCACAGAAAGTCAAACTCAATATTTCGTAAATGCTGTGAAATTTCCAAGGGAGGGTATAAATAGTGTTTTTGGTAGAGTTCTATTAACTCCAACAAATCCCTAGTATATTCGCGGGCGTGGTGGATATTGCCGTAAATAAAATTAATAGGATTGTTAACTTCGTGGGCTACACCAGCAACTAATAAACCCAAACTAGACATTTTTTCCTGCTGAATCAGTTGAGCTTGAGTTTGCTGCAACTCTTGCAAAGTTTGCTCTAGCTCTTGAGATTTAGCCGTGCGTTCTCCGGCTACTTTTTCAATTTTTTCGGTATAATCTAACAAGCACATTAGATAAATGGTCGCCGCAAAAGTCAAGACTATCCCAAAAATTAAAACAGTCAAAGAACGCCCAAAATTAAGAGGATTAATGTACTCTGGCGTTAGCCGTAGTTGCAGCAACCACCTGCGATTTTCAATATTGATAATGCGGGTGCAACTGCTGCCGTCTGGGCAGTAAGCTCTTTCCCCAAGCTGGAGTTGATTTTTGATATTTTCGTCGGTAATTATCCTTTTTGTCTTCGCTTCGTAAAAGGCAAGAAATTTTTCTGATTCAGGAGCCATAGCATCTTGAAGATACACATTAACAAAGTTGAGCTGATTTTCCTGCAAAGCGGATTTAACAATAGCATCAACGAGCAAAATTCCGAAAGCAAAACCTTTCAAATTTTCTGGTTCTGTAGCAGCTAAATTTTCCGGGAAGTCGGCGGTATCGCCCGGATAAGTTGGACTAAAAATTGGCAGGAAGACGAAGACGCCAGGGTGATTTTCTGAGGGCAATTTTTGGCGATCTGTCGCGATAATTTCTTGTCTTTTTGTGGCGTTTTCTAACGCTAGCCGGTTGGCAGTTAAATCTAAGCTTAAAGCTATTTCCTCTGTCATAAATTGCGGAGAGCCTGAAAAACGCGGCAGCCAAGCGATCGCCTTCAGGCTCGGATGGCGGTAGAGGGCAGAACCAACAAATGTCTTCATTTCGGGTTTTTTAACGCCGTCAAATACGCTGTAAAATGCTCCCGCAGCCCGAATGATTTCTAAATTACCGCTAACATCTTTCTGAATGTCTGTAGCTATTTTGTCCAGGCGGTCTTGCAGTTCGGCTTGCATGGATTTATATTCCCAATTGTACGCGACTGAAGAAGCGATCGCAGACAGCCCTAATCCTGCACAAAGTGTTAATCCTGCCTGGATGTAACGGCGATAACTAAGTAAAGTGCTAGTTGCTAAATTCAAGAAGTTGTTAGCAGTCATATTCTTCACCTATCTTGTTTCTAGTTCTCCGTCCCAGGCTCTGCCTGAGATTTCTCGTTTTTCTCGTTTTCTGGTTCTCAGGCTCTGCCCATTTTCTCGTTCCCAGGCTCTGCCTGGGAATGAATTTCAGGAGGCTCTGCCTCCGATGGAGAGCCACGAGACAGCATTACCAGGCACGAGCCTGGTAACGATGTGGCAGCAGTGTTTTGTAGAAGCTCCCCAATAGTATTTTGAGTAAGATGCAGCCGCTGATTTAAATTGAATAAGCAGGGAAAGTCATCGCGTGTTTGGGCTTGACGTAAACTTGCTGATCTCGCTTTAACTGTAGAGAATCGAAGCGCTCGCGACTCACGTAAGCTGTTACTACCTGCTCGGATTCTAACACTAACTCGGTTTGTATTTCCCGCCCTAAATGAATGATGCGACTGACTTTTGCTAATGAAAAACCCGACTCTGGCTTAGTTTTAATTTCCACGTCGTGGGGGCGCAAAAACACTACGTCCGAATGAGCGGCTCCATTATTGCGAGCCGTTGTGGCGTTGCTGGCGAACAAACCTGCAGCATTCGACAGCACATTGACCGGCCCAATAAAACTCATCACAAAAGCTGATGCCGGTTTGTCGTAAATTTCAGCAGGAGTGCCAACTTGTTCGACTCTACCTTTGTTCATTACCACAATTTCATCGGCTACTTCCATAGCTTCTTCTTGGTCGTGAGTCACAAAAACTGTGGTGATGTTAACTTCTTTGTGAAGGTTGTGCAGCCACGATCGCAATTCTTTGCGGACTTTAGCATCTAATGCTCCAAAAGGTTCGTCTAGCAGCAGCACTTTTGGTTGAACTGCTAGAGCTCTCGCCAAAGCCACCCGCTGCCGCTGGCCGCCGGAAAGTTGCGAAGGATAGCGATCGCCCAAACCTGTCAACTGCACTAAATCCAAAAGTTCATCAACCCGCTTGCTAATAGAGTTTTTAGGAACTTTGCGAATTTCCATTGCAAAAGCAATATTTTTCCGAATACTCATGTGTTTGAACAAAGCGTAGTGCTGAAACACAAAACCGATATGCCGTTCCTGCACCGACTGCTGAGTAGCATCCTCGCCGATCAAGTAAATATGACCGCTGTCTGGCGGTTCGAGTCCCGCAATCATCCTCAGCAGAGTCGATTTCCCCGAACCGGAAGGCCCTAAAAGCGCGACTAGAGAGCCGTTGTTTATTTTCAAACTCACGTTGTCAATGGCGTGGAAGGAGCCGAAGTGTTTCGATACGTTCTCAATTGTAATGCTCATGACTTTGTGTACCTATTTTAGGAGTTGACGGTATTAACTCCATATATCTGACCGATTTACAGTAGTATATCCTGAAATTAATATTTGGCAAGGCCTGTAACTTTTTGTATTGTATTTCGAGCCCTCCTGATGGGAACGGCGCTTGAAAGTTGACGCTGGCGGGCCGTCCGAGTTAACCCGCGAGGGTTTCCAGATGTGGGATTATCGGTAAATGCGATCGTCGGAGAATAAGCCATGCGGAAATTACGTAGAAACCGGGTTTGATGGACGGGGAGCATCTCATATTTGTAAAAATACTTCTTCTGGCTCCTTCCTTCTGGCTCCTTCCTTCTGCCTCTTTCCTTCTGCCTCCTGCCTCCTGCCTCCTGCCTCAAAACTCCAATTTCTAGCGGAGGGCTGCAAAGGTGAGATGCTCCCGATGGACGAAAATACTGCATCATCACCTTTAAAACCTTTAATCTCCGTAAAAAACCCGGTTTCTTTGCTGTCGATGTATCTATATTTTACCGCAGCCAACAATTCCCCGACTCCCGGCGATATTAAAGATTTCATGTACAAATTGCTCAATCTGAGGTGCGATCGCCCACAATTTATATGACAATAGTTAGTTCATAAGCATACAGGCTTCAGCTTTGACAAACTACCAGAATAGTAAATTCTAACCAGAACACCACTATGGGAAAACCAACAGGCTTTATCGAATTCTTGCGCGAATTGCCCTCCGAACTCTCACCAGTCGAGAGAGTCCACAACTGGGACGAATTTCACCTACCGATGGATGAGGACAAACTCCGCACCCAAGGCGCGCGCTGCATGGATTGCGGCATTCCGTTTTGCCACACGGGGACAATTATCAGTGGCATGGCCAGCGGTTGCCCGATTAACAACCTCATCCCCGAATGGAACGACCTAGTATATCGCGGACTCTGGAAAGAAGCCCTCGACAGACTCCACAAAACTAACAACTTCCCCGAATTCACCGGCCGCGTCTGTCCCGCACCCTGCGAAGGCGCTTGCGTGCTCGGCATCAACAACCCGCCGGTGACGATTAAAAACATCGAAGCCGCAATTATCGACAAAGGCTGGGATGAAGGCTGGGTTACTGCCGAACCACCCGCCAAACGCACCGGCAAAAAAATCGCCGTCATCGGTTCCGGGCCCGCAGGTTTGTCCGCCGCCGCGCAACTAAATAAAGCCGGTCATTGGGTAACAGTATACGAAAGAGCCGATCGACCTGGCGGCCTGCTAATGTATGGCATCCCCAACATGAAGCTAGACAAAGAACAAGTCGTAATGCGCCGCCTCAAAGTCCTCGAAGACGAAGGCGTGACATTTGTCTGCAACACCGAAGTCGGCAAAGACTTACCAGCAGAACAACTGCTAAAAGAATACGACTCAGTTGTGCTCTGTACCGGCGCCACCAAACCCCGCGACTTAGGCATCCCCGGCCGGGAATTAAAAGGCATCCACTTCGCAATGGACTTCCTGACAGCAAACACCAAAGCAGTTTTAGACAAGAGCACCAACGATAACTTCATCTCCGCCGAAGGCAAAGATATCGTGATCATCGGCGGTGGCGACACCGGCACCGACTGCGTGGGCACCTCCATCCGCCACGGCTGCAAAAGCCTGGTACAGCTAGAAATCCTGCCCAAACCGCCATCGGAACGCGCGGCCAACAATCCCTGGCCCGAATGGCCGAAAGTCTACCGCCTCGACTACGGCCAAGAAGAAGCCGCAGCCAAATTCGGCGACGACCCCCGCGGCTATCTCACCACGGCGACAAAGTTCGAGGGCGACGAAAACGGCAATGTCAAAGCTGTGCACACCGTTGAGGTGGAGTGGGCGAAAAACGAGAAAGGGCAGTTCATTCCGAACCACATCCCCGGCACCGAAAAAGTGTTGCCCGCACAGCTTGTGTTGCTAGCGATGGGCTTCCTGGGCCCCGAACAGCCCTTGCTGGATGCGCTGGGATTGGAACGCGACGCGCGCAGCAACGTGAAAGCCGAGCACGAAAAATATACAACCAGCATTCCGGGAGTTTTTGCGGCTGGGGACTGTCGCCGGGGACAAAGTTTGGTGGTTTGGGCGATTAATGAAGGGCGCGGCGTGGCCCGGGAGTGCGACCTTTATCTGATGGGGAGCACTGATTTGCCTTAGTTGGTAGGTGTGAGTCGATCGAGATTGTTTGATTTCCGATAATTTATTAGGCCCGTAAGGGCGGGTTTACAATATTTTGATTTAAAAACCAAAAATATTGTAAACCCGCCCTTTGTACCTTGAAAGAGGTAGATTGCGATTTACCTTTGGGTGGGGGCGGGTTTACGAGATTATGGATTTTAGGCAATTATTATTGGTGAAACCAGCCCCTACAAATCTCTCGATTTGGGATGATTTTCGTGAATAAATTCCGATAATTTATTAGGCCTGTAGGGGCGGGTTTTACCAACAATATTTGAGGCTCACAAACAATCTATAAAAACCCGCCCCCACCCAACAAATAACCCAGATTAACGTGATGTTTGAGAGCAGCCCAAAAAGGTAGGGGGCGGGTTTCTTATATTGTGGGTTTATGACAGAGATGGTTGGTGAAACCCGCCCCTACGAATCGGTTCATTTGGATTTCTCGTTGGGGGGGCGGGTTTATTATATTGTGGGTTTATGACAGAGATGGTTGGTGAAACCCGCCCCTACGAATCGGTTCATTTGGATTTCTCGTTGGGGGTGGCGGGTTTGTTATATTGTTGGTTTATGGCAGAGATGGTTGGTGAAACCCGCCCCTACAAATCGATCGGCATAATATTAGAGGACGATCGACTGTATATAAGATTTACCATTCCATTCGATCGCCAGCGGACTAGATTCATTAATTTTGACTGAATTATGAGGATACAATTCATCTTTTCCCCACAATAAAGGATTATTAACAATATATTCACGAATGGCAACTAATGATTCTTCATTGCGGATGATATGTTCGTAATAACCCCGCTGCCACACCGATATGCTTGTCAAATATCGCATTTGGTTAATTCGCCGCGCCGAAGATGTTTTTAAACCCCGCACAATTTCCGACAAAGGATGGATTTTTGATTTTATCAGGCCAAATTTATCGGATTCTGTAGAATTTATTTCGGGGCTGCCTTTCAAAACAATAATTCCATGAACGTGATTTGGCATCACAATAAAATTGTCTAATGCTACGTTTGGGTAACGTTTGGGAAGAATGCTCCAATTGAATAAAACAGTTTTCCCATAGGGACTCAATTGCATTTGATCATTAATAACGTCGCCGAATAAACATTCGCGCTGCCAACTGCAAATAGTGATAAAATACGCACCGGGAGTCCTATAATCATATCCTGGCAGGCGAATTGAGCGGCGGTGGTGTTTGTTACGATCGTATTTCATAATTTTGTTTCCATAAAACAGTTGTTCGTTCGGTGGGGGCGGGTTTATTATATTGTTGATTTATGACATAAATGGTTGGTAAAACCCGCCCCTACGATGGGCTGTAGGGGCGGGTTTTACCAACAATATTTGAAGCTGACAAACAATCTATAAAAACCCGCCCCCACCAACCCATAACCCAGATTAACCTGATGTTCGATCGAATTCAAAAAATGTAGATTCGGATTTGTCGTGTTCGTGGGGGCGGGTTTATTATATTGTTGGTTTCCGACATAGATTGTTGGTGAAACCCGCCCCTACAACGGCCTGTAGCCCCACCAATCAACCAAAATTCAACGGATCGACATCAATAGTTAAACTAACAGAACGCGGCGTGCGATCGCGCAATCCGATCAAATCCGACAAATCCACCGACTCATCAAAAGGCAACTTCAGCAAAATCTGCCACCGATAGCGATTTGCCACCCGCATAATCGCCGCAGGTGCAGGCCCCAACAACTCACACCCCGGTACAGACAATCGCTCAATATACTCCTGACAAACCGACGCCAATTGTACCGCCGTCACCGCAACTTCCGCCGCATCTACACTGCTCAAACGCAACAAAATCAGCCGCCCCGAAGGTGGATAATTCAGCGCTGCTCTTTCTGCTAATTCTGTTTCCACAAAATCCGCATATTCGTGCCGCCTAACTGCTTGAATAACCCGATGTTCTGGAGTGTAAGTTTGAATAATTACCCGCCCCGGATCGTCGCCTCTGCCCGCACGGCCCGCGACTTGAGTTAAAGTTTGAAACGCTCGTTCGCTTGCCCGATAATCTGATAAGTTCAGCAACCCATCAGCAGACACAACTCCCACCAATGTGACTCCAGCTAAATCTAACCCTTTCGTCAGCATTTGCGTACCCAACAAAATGTCAGCTTCCCCATTGGCAAATTGCGTTAACAATCTGCGGTGGTCGCCCTTATTTCTAGTCGTATCGCTGTCAAACCGAATAGCCCGCAATTCTGGAAACAATCTCGTTAATTCCTGTTCGACTCGCTGAGTGCCGCTGCCAAAGTTTTTGAAGTAAGGAGAACTGCATTCCGGGCAGTTTTGAGGGTGTCGTTCCGTGTGATTGCAGTAGTGACACCGCAACACTTCTGCTGTCCCTTCGCCGACGTGGTGATAAGACAGGGAAACATCGCAATTAGGGCATTCCATCACATAGCCGCAACTTCGACAAGAGACAAAGGTACTGTGTCCTCTTCTGTGAATAAACAGGATACCTTGCTGTTGTCTTGCTTGCAATTGTTCCAGCGCGTTTTGCAGGGAAGCGCTGAAAATTGAGCGGTTTCCTTGCCGCAATTCTTGGCGCATATCGACTATTTCCACAGGCGGCATGGGGCGGGAATAAATGCGATCGGGCAAGGATAAATAATGGATAGTTGGTAATGAGTAATAATCTCGGCGCGTCCCGACAAAAGTCTCTAAAGCTGGCGTTGCGGAACCTAAAATTAAGGGACAATTTTCTAATTCGGCGCGCCATTTGGCAACGGTGCGGGCATGGTAGCAGGGGGCTGGTTGGTCTTGTTTGAAGCTGCTGTCGTGTTCTTCATCGAGGATAATTAAGCCGAGGTGAGGTAAAGGCGCAAAAATAGCCGATCGCGTGCCGATGACAATTTGCGGGGTTCCAGTCAGCATCTGACGCCATGTATCGTAACGTTCGCCGTCGGATAGGGCGCTGTGGTAGACGCAAATTTGCTCGCCAAAACGGGCGCGGAATCGATCGGTAAGTTGCGGTGTGAGGCCGATTTCGGGAACGAGTACGAGGGCGGATTTGCCGCTGGCTAAGATGGGGGCGATCGCCTGCAAATATACTTCGGTTTTCCCGGAACCTGTAACGCCGTGCAGCAGCACTTGACGGAATCCCGAAAAAGAGTTAATAAACGCTAAGGCTTGAGCTTGAAAATGAGTTAAAGTTTTCGGTGCATCGGGCAATTGAGAAATTCCGCGATCGCCCCTGAGCACTTCCCTTTTATCGATCACAACGGTACCTTTCTGTTCTAAAACTTTGACAACGTAGGAACTCGCACTGCAAATTTTTAGTAAATCGCTCAGCCACATTTCACCGCCACCGCGCCGCAAAGCTGCCAATACTTCTTGCTGCCGATCAGTTAAATCGGTCACAAAATCACCTACAATTAATGTTACTGCCAATTGGAGTTTTTGTTTGGAAGGATTGGGAGGTTCTAAATAATTTTCTACCCAACCCCGTTTTAATAAATCTCGCAATCCCCTGTCAGCACCCTTGACTTGTCGCTGGAGGTATTGCCAAGTGTAATCGCCGTTTTTTTGAGCTTGCAGCAATTGCAAAATTTGACGGGCTGCGGGATTGAGAAATGTTTCGGCATTCGGAGAAATAGCGTCCTTAATTAAGCGAATTCGGCGCACGGAACGGCTTAACAAACCGGGCGGCAGTGAGGCTCTAATTACTTGAATTAAAGGTGTGCAATAATAGGTGGCAGTGCGATCGAGCAATTCCCAGTAATTAGGCGGGAAAAAACCCGCACTGACAACATCTTCGACATCTTTAACCCGCGCCGGATCTAAGTCGGGCGGCAGTTGAGAAATGAACCGAATTGCGATCGCCCCTACCTGTTGACTGCCAAAGGGTACACTCAAGATATCCCCTGGTTGCACGGTAAGTTCCGCAGGTAAACGATAGGTAAATAACTTGTTTTCCTCCCCTGGGGAGTCCCCCGCCACCCTGAAAGGAGAGTCCACCAATACCTCGATCCACTCTACCCGCACGGTGGGGCGCTGTGGCTGTTCGCTGCTGCCGTAGGATGCCCCGGCTTCTGCCGCTATAGGGGTTGACAAACCAAAAGTGACAGTAGACATAAGGTTGCACATCAAACTAGGAGGAGCCGCGGTCAAAGGGAGTTTTCATTATCCCTCAGTTTAGCTCGATCGATCGCTCTTAGCTGCGGGAATTGGCGATCGGAATCTCGATCGCGAATTCAGTCCCTTCTCCAATTGCGGATATGCACTCCAACCTCCCGCCGTGTTTGTCCACAACAATCTGATAGCTAATTGACAATCCCAAACCCGTCCCGTGACCAACTTGTTTGGTGGTGAAAAACGGATCGAAAATTTTCGCTTTTACAGATTCATTCATTCCCATACCATTATCTTTGATGCTAATTCTTGCCCATTTTCCGGAAATAATAGAAGTAGTAATGCTCATCTGGATAGGGTTGGATTCTATCTCCTCCTGTGAAGACTTTTGCTCTCGCTCTCGCAGGGCATCAACAGCATTATTAATGATGTTCATAAACACCTGATTTAATTGCCCAGCATAACACTCGACCTTGGGCAAATCTCCATAATCTTTAATAACACTAATAGCGGCATGACCGGGCTTTTCTTTAGTTAAATGCTGCAAAATTAACAATGTGCTGTCAATTCCTTCGTGAATGTTAACTGGTTTTTTTTCACCTTCATCTACCCGCGCAAAGTTGCGTAAAGTCAGCACTATTTCGCGGATGCGCTCGGAACCCACTTTCATTGACGAAAGAGTTTTCAACAAATCTTCGCGCAAAAAGTCGATGTCAATTTTTTCCAGAAAAGCTTCAATCTCTGCATCTGTTTCGGGATACCTATCCTGGTACATTGCTAGCAATGTTAAAATGTCGCCAGCGTAGTCATTGACATAGGTAATATTGCCGTAGATGAAGTTGACGGGATTGTTGATTTCGTGGGCAATACCAGCTACCAAAATGCCCAAAGCCGACATTTTTTCGGCTTCGATCAATTTGAGCTGCATTGTTTGCTGGTTTTCCAGAGCTTTTTCTAGTGTAGACATTTTGGCTTTTAAAATATTTTCGGAATCTCTAAATTCCTGCGTGAGCTTTTTTAGCAAAGATTCTTTTTTTTGATTAAGGGCTTGTAATTGGCTGCGTTCGGTTTCCGAAGTTTCAAGTTTTTCCCGCAGGATTCGATTTTCCTTTTCCAGCTCTTTGATTCTGTTTTCCCAGTCTGTTGGTTCCATCGGCTATTATTTTGAACCTAAAAATAGTGTCATAACAGTTTTATTAGGAAATTTAGTTGCACCCTTTACCTAGTGATAATTTCGTCGCACATCGCCTCGGCAATTTGGTCAGAAGAATTTAACACTTCCTTTATTTTGCTAGGTCTAAAAATCTTATCTAATATAGATTCTCAATGTCAAGATATTAATAACAAGTCTGGTTAAAACCGATCGCTACTTTTATTCCCCCTCTCGCATTTGCGGGGTTTTCATCCGATTGTTGATAAATAAGCAGGTCGATCGCAAACTTATAAAGGCGGGCCCAGCGCGAAAAATTGCCCGATTCAGACAACCTTTGTACAAAACCCGCCGGCAAGGCAAAGCGAAAATATTAAATGTGAGTGCGATCGAGTGGGGGCGACGGGAAAAGTGATCTCGACTGGGCGCGAGATCCCACAAGCAATCTCAAGTACCAAGCCACTTGCTCTATCCCAGAACGCAATCACACTATACCATTGCTGAGAAATCTCACTTTAGTGTGTCGATCGTACTCACACACCCGCACCATTTTGTGCTAATAACTACTACTTGTGACAACATCGACACAGCAGTTTATATTTGGAGAGTAATTGATGTCAGGTAGCGAAGTTCGTGCAGACTTTTGGATGAGCGAGTACATTACCCCTTGGGATATTTACGTTCACGGCGTCATCGCCGTGCTCGCTTACAAAAAAACTGCCTATCAAGAAATGTACGTAGTTCAAACCGGTACCTACGGGAAAGGCTTAGTTTTAGACGGTAAGTGGCAATCTTGTACAGGCGACGAGTTTCTGTACCACGAACCCCTGGTGCACCCAGCGATGATTTGTCACGGTTCACCCAAAAAAGTCCTCGTTCTCGGCGGCGGAGAAGGAGCTACAATTAGAGAAGTGCTGCGCTGGAAAACAGTTGAAAAAGTCGTGATGATCGACATTGACGGCGAAGTAGTAGAAGCTTGCCGCGAACACCTGCCCGAAATGCACCAAAATGCCTTTGACGACCCCCGCTGCGAAGTAGTAATCGGCGATGCTTTGGACTATTTAGATAACACTGACAATGATTGGGATATTGTCATTTCTGACTTGTCCGATCCCATTGAAGAAGGCCCATCTTTCCAGTTGTTTACCAAAGAGTATTTTGAGAAAGTTCGCAAGGTAATGTCACCTAACGGATATTTCGTAGTGCAAGCGGGCCCAGTTTCTCCAGCAGAAATGAAAATGCACGCTCGCATTGTAAATACCCTGAAATCTGTTTTCCCCAATGTTCAATCCTGCACCAGCTTTATTTCTACTTATGGAGCTCCTTGGGGTTTCGCCATAGCTTCTAATCAAGAAATAAATACGCGCCCCGAACCCGAAGTTACTGACAAATTACTCGCCGAGAAAACAACTGGCGGGTTGCGGATGTTGGATGGGATTACGCTGTTGGGATTGATGCAAGTTCCCGGTCACTTGCGGCAGGTAATTGCCGCTGAAACCGAAGTTTACACTATGGCAGCACCGCCTAAGTTTTTCGGGAAAGGCTCTGTCAGTCAGTGAAGTTAAATTGAAATCGAGGTTAAGTTCCTGTAGGGGCGGGTTCACCAACAATAATTGCCAAAAACCGACAATCTCAAAAACCCGCCCCCACCCAACTAATAGCCTGTATCAACCTTTATTTATAAAATACGGGAATAATGCAGATTGAGTTGGGGGGGCGGGTTTATTTAGATCGTGAATTACCGTCAGAGATTTGTGGTGAACCCGCCCCTACGATACAAATCAAATTATTTCCTATTTTATTTATAAAATACGGGAATAATGCAGATTGATATTTACTGTTGGGCGGGGGCGGGTTTATTTAGATTATGAATTACAGTCAGAGATTGTTGGTGAACCCGCCCCTACGAGGTTTTATTGATTATTGCACCTCAATTTCTTCACAAACCAATTCAGCAATTTTTTTCGCCGCCCCCGATTCTCCTCGAACCGCACGCAAACGATCGCCCATTTGTGCTAATTTATCAGGATGGCTCAAATAGTCGATCGCCAATTGAGCAATTACTTCTGGTTCCAGCTTCCCAATCAACTCCGGCACAATCTCCTCCTGTGCCCAAATATTCGGCCAAGCATAAAGCTTTCCCTTTCCCAATTGCCAGATAAGCCAATTAATCACCGTCGCAAAAACTGAACCGACTAACGGCAAATTTGCCAGCAATCCCGGCAAACCATCCCAAGCTTTCATCGCATCCAATTGCTGCGTCGGAATCAAAACAATCATGGGTACAGCTAACGAACCCAATTCGGCAGTATTCGCTCCCACAGTAGTTAAACACAGGCTGCATTCTGATAGCAAATCGTAAGCTGGCGTCTGCGTCCAAAGTTCTACTTGCAACTTATTTGCTGTCTGCAAAAACGGCGTTTCTGTTAAATGAAGTTCGGCGCTGGCGTTCTCAAATAAATGCAGGCAAGGATTGTGTTTTGGGTCGGCAAAACGTGCTAGAGTTTGCACATCTAAGGTAGGAGCAACGGGAATTACAAAGCGAGTTTCAGGGCGGAGGCGATGGATAGATTGGGCGATCGACAAACATAACGGTACACCTAAAGCTAATTTGGCCGCTTTAGAACCGGGCAACAATCCAATTAATTCTATTTTCCGTAGGGGCGGTGCCCCCGTGCCCGCCCTGCCCGATTTCCCGTTCCCTACTTCCGCGATCAAATCTCCGACAACTGTAAATTTCTTAGCATATTTTTGGGGAATTTTAGCAAAAACTTCTGGTTTCATCGCCGCAAATTTATCAATCCAGCGATACCACCGCGCGTCCCATTCAGCATAAATAACAGTGCGATATTTTAGCCTTTTGCCAATAACAACCGTAAAAAATTGATCGCCGCCTAAAAACAAAACAACTCCTGTTTCATACCAATCCCAATTTTCAGCCGTTTTGCCCGACAATAAGAATGGAAAAAAATGCTCCGGCGCCTGCACTCTGTCAACTTCTGGGTAGGAACAAGCGATTTCTGCTTCTTTCCCGGTGGCGTGCGGACAGGGGGACAGCACCACAGAGATTCGGGCTTGAGTCCCCGCGTTTCCCAATTGCTCACGCAAAGCTTGCACGGCGGGACGCACCCAAGTTGCCAATTCTCCGGGGCCGTTGGAGAGGATTAAAATATCTACTGCCATAGGATTTAAGATTTGAAAGGATGCAAGGGAGATTTTATGACAGATTTAATTAATGCCGTCAAGACGGGTGATGTTGCGGCTGTAGAAAGTGCGATCGAACAGTGTGCAGATATCAATGCTAAAGATGAGGAAGGCGGGACGGCTTTGACGGCTGCGGCTGAGGCTGGCAATTCGGCGATCGTCAAAAAATTGCTGGCTGCAGGTGCCGGGCCCAACAGTCAAGATAATGACGGGTGGACGCCGTTAATGAGTGCCGCTGCTGCCGGACATACCGAGATTGTACAGCTTTTGCTGGAGGCGGGAGCGGATGTGAATGCTAAAACTAATTTTGGTTTGACGGCTTTGATGAGTGCTGCAGGTAGCGGGCGCACTCAAGTTGTGGAATTTTTAATTGATAAAGGAGCTGATATCAAAGCGTATGATAATAATACTTGGACTGCGTTAATTTGGGCGTCTTCGGAGGGCCACAAAGATGCGGTTGAGGTTTTGAAGCTAGCGCGCGATCGGCATTAAAGACTTAGAAACCGGGTTTATTCGAGAAACCCGGTTTCTGGATGGTACAATTAATTATCGTACTCCCCAGCAGCGATCAAGCAAATCCTGAATAGCTGCGAGATTTCTACCCAATTAAAGAAGTTGACCAACTATATTCTGAAGGTAATAAATTCAACTTTAGATTTCCGCCACCTTCAATAACTGCGATCGTATCACCATAACTAAGTTGGTCGCCTCCATTTGGTGTAAAGAACGGCAAGCCGTTTGTTTGGATTGCTAAATCTCGATTATTGTTGATGGGAAACACAATGTATTTATCGAATGATGTAGAGCCGAGCTGGATCGTATCCTGACCTTGGGTAAAGTTTTGAATTGTAGCAAAACCCGGTCCAAGGTAGAAAGATTTATATCCAATCACAAACACTCTACTGGTATATACAGGCTGCGCTAACACGAATGTATCGGCGCCGGGTCCGCCAATGAGAGTATCGAATTCGTTGCTGCCGTCACTTCCAGACACTCCGGCGCCAAAGCCTGCAGAGCTTGTTACTCCAACTAATTCGACATTCCCCACTCCTATACCAGTGAGGGTGTCATTGCCGGAAGTTCCGATAAAAGTAGCAGTCCTGTTTGGCTCGTTTTTTCCGAAATTGAAGTAGTGTTCCCGACCAGTTGTCAAAGCTCCAGAGTAGACAAGAGGTCCAATATCACGGTTTCTATTTAAGTATACTGTTTCATAGAAAGAAGTACCATTGCTGAAGCCGCCGAATTGAATGAAGTGCTGGTAGCCACTTTTAAAGTTATTCTCAATAAACGACCGCGAATCTCGGTTAGTTGCTACATAAAATGCTTCGTCATAATTTGGCGATACGCGCGATCGACCCTCTTCGTAACCGTATTGGATAAAGTGGTCTAAGCCCGTCGCAAAAGGCACGTTTGGGTTGTTGGGAGTGCGGACAAAGGGTGTGATGTCTGGATTGCCGGCAAGGTAAGTAGCTTCGTCAAAGTACCGCGATATTTTTGTGAGGCCGCCAGCTTGACCGAACTTTTCAAAGTGTTCTTTCCCAGATTTTATAATTCCTGCATCAATAGCCGGTTTCACCCAAGGATATTGGGAAAGGTAGTATTGTTCGTCAAAAATGTCATAATTAGTCATAATTTTGGCTCCAAGCTTAGTCTGCTTACTTGTCGATTAAACTTGACCCACTATAACTAACTCTACTAACTCACTATGTCAAGTTAATTATTGTTAAGCCTGTTTTATTATTTTTAGGGCAAACACAAAAGTGCGATCGCCCATTTTGCGAATGTGCGATCGCACTCCCCAGCAGCCAAAGGTAAATCCTTAACTGCTTCGAGATTTCTATCGAAGGAAAGATGTAAAGAAAGAGATTTATGTAATAAATTCAAACTGAGATTGCGGTCGCCTTCAATAACAGCGAGCGTGTCACCGCGGTTGGTTTCGACCCCTCCATTTTTAACAACAGAGAAGCCATTAGCTTGGATAGCTAAATGTCGATTATTGTTAATGGGAAACACCAAGAAGAACTCTCAGAAAGTCCCTGCAAGCTGGATGCTATCCTGACTTTGGGTAAAGTTAAGTAGCGTGCGTTATTAACGCACCTACCATGTTAACCGAGAAAGAGATAACCGAGGTTCCGGTTATTTAAGGAATAGGTAGAAAGTGCCGTCCCCCTGTGGCTGAGTTGTAGAAAAAGATAAATTTTTTCCCTCAATAATACCAATTGTTTCATATCTTGGGCTGAGGATTATGAACTCGTTAGCATCCTCCATTGTTGTGTAGATATCGGGACTTCCTGCCAACTGGATCTTGTCATTGTCTTGATCAAAGTTCCGAATTCTAACTATACCGGGGGTAGTCGCATAGAGTTGACGGGATGTGGGATTACCCGAGGTAGCAGGAACTCCGAGTACGAATGTATCCCTCCCAGGGCCACCGATCAGGACATCAGATTCCTCATTTCCAAAGCTTTCATACTGCCGATTGCCTTGGGGATCAATACCTACTTCAACTCCAATTAATTCGGCATTCCCTACCCCTACACCAGTGAGGGTATCATCGCCGCGGCTTCCGACAAAAGTAGCGGAGCGACTAGGCTCAAATTGCCCAAATTTGAAATAATGTTCTCGACCGGTTCTCAAGGCTCCCGAGTTGACAAACGGCACAATGTCGGGGTTTTCTTTTAAGTATTCCGGTTCAAAAAATGAAGTCCCAAAACGACCGTCTTTGAGTCCGAATCGAATGAAATGCTGGTAGCCTGATTTGAAAGTTCCGTTCTGAACGAACGATCGCAACTCTGAGTTATTTGCTAAATAAAAATCTTCGTTATATTCAGGCGATACGCGGGTGCGGCCTTCTTCGTAGCCAAACTGAATAAATTGGTCTAAACCAGACGCAAAAGGCGCGTTTGGATTGTTTGGGCTGCGAACCAGGGGAGCAATATCTGGATTTTGAGCTAGATAGGTTTGTTCGTCAAAGTAACGCGATACTTTGGTCATGCCGCCGGCTTGACCGAAGTTTTCAAAGTGTTCTCTGCCGGATTTTATAATTCCTGCATCAATAGCAGGTTTCACCCAAGGATATTGCGCCAGGTAGTATGGTTCGTCAAAAATTTCATAATTAGTCATAAGTTGTACTCTAAGCTTAGTCTGCTTACTTGTCGATTAAACTTGACCCACTATAAATAACTCTACGAACTCACTATGTCAAGTTAATTATTATTAAGCCTGTTTTATTATTTTTAGGGCAAACACAACAGTACGATCGCCCTTTTTGTGAATGTGCGATCGCACTTCCCAGCAGCAATCAGCCAAATCCCAATAGCTTCGATATTTCTAGCCAAGTAAAGGTAGAGAACCTCTAGATTCTGGTAATAGATTCAACTTGAGATTTCCGCCGCCTTCAATAACAGCGATCGTGTCAAATCTACTAATTCCCGAACTTCCATCTGCAAGGGAGACGAACAAGCCGTTCGTTTGGATAGCCAAATCTCGATTGTTGTTGATGGGAAATATCAAGAATTTATCTAAGGAAGGTTGGATATCTCTTGTTGCTAGTTGAATACTATCCTGCCCTTGGGTAAAGTTCCGAATTGTAGCAAAACCCGGCCCGATATATAAGTTTGTTGGGAAACTGAATCCCTTACCACCACTGCCTACTAAAAGGTCTCCCAGCATGAATTTATCGCGGCCGCTACCGCCAGTGAGAGTATCGAATTCATTACTACCCTCACTTTCATAATTTCGGCCGGGGATGGTAAAGCCATCACTGTTTGTAACATAACCTACTTCAACTCCAATTAATTCGGTATTTCCCACCCCAGCACCAGTAATAATGTCATTCCCGGAAGTTCCGATAAAAGTCGCAGAGCGGTTAGGCTCGTTTTTGCCGAAATTGAAGTAGTGTTCGCGACCTGTTTTCAAGGCTCCAGAGTTGACAAAAGGCACGATGTCGGGGTTTTTTAGTAAGTATTCTGTTTCAAAAAATGAAGTCCCAAACTGACCGTCTTTGATGCCGAATTCAATGAAATGCTGGTAGCCATTTTTAAAAGTTCCATTCTGAATAAACGGCTGCAACTGTCGGTTATTTGCGAGATAAAACGCTTCGTCATACTCAGGCGATACGCGAGTGCGACCCTCTTCGTAACCGAACTGGATAAAGTGGTCTAGTCCTGTAGCAAAAGCCGCATTTGGGTTGTTGGGAGTGCGGACTAAGGCAGCGATATCTGGGTTGCCAGCAAGGTAAGTAGCTTCGTCAAAATACCGCGATACTTTGGTTAAGCCGCCGGCTTGACCGAATTTTTCAAAGTGTTCTCTTCCAGATTTGATGACTCCTGCATCAATGGCTGGCTTGACCCAAGGATATTGAGCAAGGTAGTATTTTTCGTCAAAAATTGCGTAACTAGCCATGTTTTCCTACTGCGGCTTTAATGAGCTGTTTATGCAATTTATCAATAATCCAGAACAGAGACAATTACCTGAGCGGGTGATTTTACCCAAGAGTAAAATCTCACTTAAGCTCTATGCTTTATCGCCCATAAAAGTGATGCCGACTGGACGATTAAAGGGAGTTATCATCCCAATCCATTGCATATTTAGATTGGCTACGCTATGAATTATGGCCATTGTATCTGCCGATTATTGAATAAATAAGTCTCTCGATGATGGACTAATGGAAACCCTGAATATCTGCAAGATTTATACCCAAATACAGCGCTAATAACACTAGATCCCACCATAGGCTACTGGTAGATTCAAACTGAGATTTCCGCCACCTTCAATAACAGCGATCGTGTCACCGGGAGTGGTTTCGGTAACTCCATTGTTAACGACGAATAAGCCCCTCTTTTGAATAGCTAAATCTCGATTATTGTTGATGGGAAATACCAATAATTGATTTGAGAAAACCCCTATATCGAGCGTATCCTGATCTTGCGTAAAGTTCCGAATTGTAGCAAAACCCGGCCCGATGTAGGACAGGTCAGTGTAAACCGCCGATCTACCACCCGCTAGAGTGCGAGTTCTACGGGTCAACACGAATATATCGCGGCCGCTACCGCCAGTTAGAGTATCGAATTCATTGCTGCCGTCACTTTCATAATATTCCCTGGGGGAGGCTAAAAATGCGTTACTTTCTGTAGTGTAACCTACTTCAAATCCTATTAATCGGGTATTCCCCACCCCTACACCAGTGAGGAGGTCATGGCCGGAAGTTCCGACAAAAGTAGCAGATCGGTTTGGCTCGTTTTTCCCGAAATTGAAGTAGTGTTCGCGACCAGTTTTCAAGGCTCCCGATTCGACAAGCAGCCGAACATCGGGGTTGAATTGTAAATATCCCGGTTCAAAAAATGAAGTCCCAAACTGCTCCTCTTTGAGGCCGAATTCAATGAAATGCTGGTAGCCGTTTTTAAACGTTCCATTCTGAATAAACGGCAGCAAAACTCGGTTAGTTGCGAGATAAAACGCTTCGTCATACTCAGGCGATACTTGGCTGCGACCCTCTTCGTAACCGTATTGGATAAAGTGGTCTAGTCCGGTCGCAAAAGGCGCGTTAGGGTTGTTGGGGGTGCGGACAAAGGGTTTAAGGTCTGGATTTCCCTCAAGGTAAGTATCTTCGTCAAAATACCGCGATATTTTGGTGAGGCCGGCGGCTTGACCAAATTTTTCAAAGTGTTCTCTTCCAGATTTGATGATTCCTGCATCAATGGCTGGTTTCAGCCACGGATATTGCGAAAGGTAGTATTGTTCGTCAAAAATTGCGTAACTAGCCATGTTTTCCTACTGCGGCTTTAATGAGGTATTTATGCAATTTATCAATAATCCAGAACTGAGACAATTACCTGATCGGGTGATTTTACCCCACTGTAAAATCTCACTTAATCTCTATGCTTTATAACCAAAAAAAGCGGTAAAATCGGGAGGATTAAATAGATTTATAATTCCAATCAATTGCAGATTTAGATTAGCTCCCCCCTGAATTCTGGCAAGTGTATCTCCCGATTTTTAAATTAATAAGTCTCCCCATGATGGACTAAGGCAAACCCTGAATAGCTTCGAGATTTCTACCCAAGTAAAGAGCTAATAACACTATATCCTTGTAATTAGTTGATTATAAGTGAGATTTCCGCCACCTTCAATAACAGCGATCGTGTCAGGGGGAGTGGTGAAGGCAACTCCATTGTTAACGGCGATGAAGTCCTTCTTTTGAATAGCTAAATCTCGATTATTGTTGATGGGAAATACCAATAATTCATCTGAGGAAAGCCCTATATTGATGATATCCTGACCTGGGGTAAAGTTCCGAATTGTAGCAAAACCCGGCCCGATGTAGGACGGGTACGTGGTAAACGTCCGTCTACCACTTCCTATACTGGAAAATGTACGGCTCAACAGGAATGTATCGCGGCCGCTACCGCCAGTTAGAGTATCGAATTCATTGCTGCCGTCACTTCCATAAGATGGCCTGGGGTCGGGAAAGCCATTAATTCTTGTAACATCATTTAGTTCAACTCCTATTAATACGGTATCCCCCACCCCTACACCAGTGAGGATGTCATTGCCGGGAGTTCCGACAAAAGTAGCGGACCTGTTTGGCTCGTTTTTCCCGAAATTGAAGTAGTGTTCGCGACCAGTTTTCAAGGCTCCCGATTCGACAACCCGCCGAACATCGGGGTTGCTCTCTAAGTATCGTGGTTCCAAAAATGAAGTCCCAAACTGATCCTCTTTGAGGCGGAATTGAACGAAATGCTGGTAGCCATTTTTAAAAGTTCCATTCTGGATAAACGGCTGCAACTGCTGATTATTTGCGAGATAAAACGCTTCGTCATACTCAGGCGATACGCGAGTGCGACCTTCTTCGTAACCATATTGGATAAAGTGGTCTAATCCGGTCGCAAAAGGCGCGTTTGGGTTGTTGGGGGTGCGGACAAAGGGTTTAAGGTCTGGATTTCCCTCAAGGTAAGTATCTTCGTCAAAATACCGCGATATTTTTGTGAGGCCGGCCGCTTGACCAAATTTTTCAAAGTGTTCTCTTCCAGATTTGATGATTCCTGCATCAATGGCTGGTTTCAGCCACGGATATTGCGAAAGATAGTATTGTTCGTCGAAGATATCGTAATTCATTGTTGCTCCTTTAAGAACGTAAAATGCGATCGTACTTTTTCATAGCACATTAGCCCACAACAAATAAAAAAGTCATCAATCCTCAGTATTAACTAATGACTGATGACTGATGACTGATGACTAATGACCAATGATTATCCAATCGAGAAAGTACCGTTCCCGTTAGATTCTAGGAAGGTCAAATTAAAATTTGCTCCTCCTTCAATCACGCCGATCACATCTCCAAAACGTTGGATTGACAAATTGTTGCCAACGGGAGTCAGGCTGTAGCCGTCGTTTAAAGAATTTCCTTGCAGTTGGATCAAATCGTCTGCTACGTTGAAGTTGCGAATCGTAGCTTGACCGTTACCCAAATACAGCGGGGTCGGGGTGACATTCCCCGCTGTAGGAGGAACTCCGAGTACGAATGTATCAGCTCCCGGACTGCCAATCAGGACATCGAATTCATTGGTGCCAAAGCTTTCATACTGCCGGTTGCCCCTGGGATCGATACCTACTTCCACTCCAATCAGTTCGGTATTCCCCACACCAACACCAGTGAGAATATCGGTGCTGCGGCTACCAACAAAAGTTGCGTCGCGGCTTGGCTCGTTTTTCCCGAAATTGAAGTAGTGATCCCGACCAGTTCTCAGGGCTCCAGAGTTTATAAACGGCACAATGTCGGGGTTTTCTCTTAAGTATTCCGGTTCAAAAAATGAAGTTCCAAAACGACCTTCTTTTGAGCCGAATTGAATGAAATGCTGGTATCCCGATTTGAAAGGTGCATTGGGGCCGACAAACGGTCGCAAATCCGAGTTATTTGCTAAATAAAAATCTTCGCTGTACTCTGGCGATACTGCGCTACGGCGCTGTCCTTCTTCGTAACCGAACTGAATCAAGTGATCGAGCCCACTCGCAAACGGCGCGTTTGGATTGACAGTGCGGACGAACGGTCTGAGGTCTGTGTTGACAGTAAGGTAAGCATTTTCGTCAAAATAACGCGATACTTTGGTTAGACCGCTGGCTTGACCGAATTTTTGAAAGTGTTCTAGTCCTGATTTGATGACTCCTGCATCAATGGCTGGTTTGATCCAAGGATATGAGGCAAGGTAAAATTGTTCGTCGAAAACTGCGTAGTTAGCCATGTTTTCCCCCTAATGTTTTGATGAGCTTGATAGTTTATAGCAATTAGCTTTCCATGAACTCGATCGCCAATCAGGAACTTACACAAAACAGACGTTATGAAATATTTTTAAGTTCCTAGGAACATATCTATTTTGGTAACTCAGCAATTATCGAAGGCTCGATTCTGCCTTCAGAATTTCTGCCTTTTTTTCGTCAGTTAATTGAGCGATCGCAAGTTTGATCACTTCTACAAAACTTGGAACTTTTTTCAGGATTTCTTTCTCAATCGTTGGTTAATTTTTAATTATTTTTCTCCCTGTTATTACTTAGTTACATACAAATAGCTTTATGTCAAGTAAATTTTTGTAAACAAAAACTGGAGTATTTGCTCAAGGAATTTATAAAAAAATGTAACGAAAATTTGACCTAAATTTGTCGAATTGTGTCATGTGCAGGCTCAAATCGCCTAATGGCAAGCGTTTTCTGGTAAAAATGCTTATGGGATAAAAAAATTCCCGATTCCCGAAAACAGCATCTTAAAGGAGCCTAACCGGATGTTCACTCACGTCAAGCCCACCATTCGCCACGTCGTGCCGGAAAACTTGCAGGGGCGATCGCTAATGAAGGTGGTCTATGTCGTACTGGAACCGCAGTATCAAAGCGCCCTGTCGGCAGCGGTTCGATCGATAAACCAGAAAAATCCGAATTTGGCAATAGAAATCAGTGGCTACCTGATCGAGGAACTCCGCAGCCCGGAAAATTACGAGGCCTTCAAGCGGGATGTGGCGGATGCCAATGTATTTATTGCTTCTCTAATTTTCATCGAAGATTTGGCCGAAAAAGTGGTAGCGGCAGTTGAACCGCTGCGCGACAGCTTGGATGTCGCCGTCGTCTTCCCGTCGATGCCGGGGGTGATGCGACTCAATAAAATGGGCAGTTTCTCGATGGCACAGTTGGGACAAAGCAAAAGTGCGATCGGCGAATTCATGAAAAAACGGAAGGAAAAATCCGGGAGTTCCTTCCAAGACGGAATGCTGAAACTGCTGCAAACTTTGCCGAAAGTGCTGAAATATTTGCCCATCGACAAAGCCCAAGATGCGCGCAACTTCATGCTGAGTTTCCAGTATTGGCTGGGCGGTTCCCAAGAAAACTTGGAAAACTTCTTGCTGATGCTGTCACATAAATATGTATTCAAAGGCCAGGGGGCAACCACGGGGGGATTGCCCCTACAATACCAAGAGCCCGTTGTCTACCCGGATATGGGAATTTGGCATCCTTTGGCATCGTCGATGTTTGAGGATGTAAAAGGATATCTCACCTGGTACAACGCCCGCAAAGATATTTCCGCAGACCTCAAAGACCCCCTCGCACCTTGCATCGGCTTGGTGTTGCAGCGGACTCACTTAGTCACGGGAGATGACGCGCACTATGTAGCAATGGTGCAGGAATTGGAGGCAATGGGGGCGCGGGTGGTGCCGATTTTTGCCGGCGGTTTGGACTTCTCGAAACCAGTCGAAACTTTTTTCTTGGAAGTTGGAACCAAAGGTGTTGCGCCACTGCCGATAGTTGATGCGGTGGTTTCTCTGACTGGTTTTGCGCTGGTGGGCGGCCCGGCGAAACAAGATCACCCAAAGGCGATCGAGACTTTGAAAAAATTAAATTGCCCTTACATGGTGGCTTTGCCGCTGGTTTTCCAAACGACGGAAGAGTGGGAAAATAGCGATTTAGGCTTGCACCCGATTCAAGTTGCTTTGCAAATTGCCATTCCCGAGTTGGATGGCGCGATCGAACCGATTATATTGTCGGGACGTGATGGCGCAACTGGCAAGGCGATCGCCCTACAAGACCGGATCGAAGCAATTTCCCAGCGCGCTATGAAGTGGGCAATGCTGCGCCGCAAACCAAAATTAGATAAAAAAGTTGCGATCACAGTTTTCAGTTTCCCGCCGGACAAAGGCAACGTCGGAACAGCCGCTTATTTGGACGTTTTCGGCTCGATTTACCAAGTATTGAAAGCCTTAAAAGGCAACGGTTACGACTTGCCAGAATTGCCGGATTCCGCCGAAAAACTGATGCAAGAAGTCATCCACGACGCAACAGCCCAATACCAAAGCCCGGAATTAAATGTTGCTTACCGGATGTCTGTAGCTGAATACGAAGAATTCACTCCTTACTCGGAACGCTTGCAAGAAAATTGGGGCCCGCCTCCGGGACATTTGAACAGCGACGGACAAAATTTGCTGATTTTCGGCAAACATTTCGGCAATGTGTTTATCGGAGTGCAACCTACTTTTGGATACGAAGGCGATCCGATGCGGTTGTTATTCTCTCGTTCCGCCAGCCCGCACCACGGTTTTGCTGCTTACTATACATATTTGGAGCGCATTTGGGGTGCGGATGCGGTGCTGCACTTTGGCACTCACGGTTCGCTAGAATTCATGCCCGGTAAGCAGATGGGAATGTCTGGGGATTGTTATCCCGACAGTTTGATCGGCAAAATTCCTAACCTCTATTATTACGCCGCCAACAATCCCAGCGAGGCAACAATTGCTAAGCGCCGCAGTTATGCTGAAACAATCAGCTATCTGACTCCTCCGGCTGAAAATGCTGGTTTGTACAAAGGTTTGCAGGAACTCAGCGAGTTAATTGCTTCTTATCAAACTTTGAAAGAGACTGGGCGCGGTGTGCCGATTGTGGATGCGATCGTCGAAAAATGCCGTTTGGTGAATTTGGATAAGGATATCGCGTTACCTCCCGAACAAGAACGAGGGGTTGCTGCGGATATGACTGCCGAGGAACGGGATAATTTAGTTGGCTTGGTTTACCGCAAGTTGATGGAGATTGAGTCGCGGTTGTTACCTTGCGGTTTGCACGTGATCGGTAAGCCGCCGACTGCTGAAGAGGCGATCGCAACTTTGGTGAATATCGCCAATTTAGACCGGGAAGAAGACGGGCTGATCAGCTTGCCGCGAATTATCGCTAACAGTCTCGGACGCGATATCGGCGAAATTTACACTAACAGCGACAAAGGCATTTTAACAGATGTTGAATTGCTGCAAAACATCACCTTGGCCTGTCGGGAAGCAGTGGGCGCTTTGGTGAAGGAACAAACCGACGCTGAGGGCCGAGTTTCCCTTGTTTCTAAGTTGAATTTCTTCAACATGGGCAAGAAAACACCTTGGGTTGAAGCCTTGCACGCTGCAGGTTACAAAAAAATCGATCCAGAACCGATTAAACCGCTGTTTGAGTATCTGGAATTCTGCTTGCAGCAAGTTTGTGCCGACAACGAATTAGGCGCTTTGTTGCGCGCGTTAGAAGGCGAGTATGTTCTGCCTGGCCCCGGTGGCGATCCGATTCGCAACCCGGATGTTTTGCCGACTGGCAAGAATATGCACGCTTTAGACCCGCAGTCAATCCCTACAACGGGGGCGGTTAAGTCTGCTAAGCTTGTAGTCGATCGGCTGTTAGAAAGACAGCGCGTTGATAACGGCGGAAATTATCCAGAAACCATCGCCGTTGTGTTGTGGGGAACCGACAACATCAAGACTTACGGCGAATCCCTCGCCCAAGTAATGTGGATGGTGGGAGTGAAGCCAGTTCCCGACGCATTGGGCCGGGTAAACAAACTCGAATTGCTTTCTTTAGAAGAGTTGGGACGCCCTCGGATCGACGTAGTAATTAACTGTTCCGGCGTATTCCGCGACTTGTTCATCAACCAAATGAATTTGTTAGATAAAGCCGTGAAAATGGCAGCGGAAGCCGACGAACCCTTAGAGATGAACTTCGTCCGCAAACACGCCCTGAAGCAAGCGGAAGAAATGGGAATCAACCTGCGACAAGCAGCAACCCGGGTATTTTCCAATGCTTCTGGTTCCTATTCATCTAACATCAACTTGGCGGTGGAAAACAGCACTTGGGAAAGCGAAGCCGAGTTGCAGGAAATGTACTTAACTCGCAAATCCTTCGCCTTTTCTTCCGACAATCCGGGAACAATGGAACAAGACAGGCAGATTTTTGAATCATCCTTGAAAACTGCGGAAGTCACTTTCCAGAACTTGGATTCTGCCGAGATTTCCCTAACCGACGTGTCGCACTATTTCGACTCCGATCCGACTAAATTGATCGGCAGTTTGCGCGCAGATGGGAAGAAACCGACATCCTTTGTTGCTGATACAACGACAGCGAACGCCCAGGTGCGGACTCTATCAGAAACCGTGCGTTTAGATTCGCGGACTAAGCTGCTGAATCCGAAGTGGTACGAGGGGATGTTGTCGCACGGTTATGAAGGCGTGCGGGAGATTTCTAAGCGTCTGGTGAATACGACTGGATGGAGTGCGACGGCGGGCGCTGTGGATAATTGGGTGTATGAGGATGTCAACACTACGTTTATCCAAGATGAGGAGATGCAGAAGCGTTTGCTTAACTTAAATCCTCATTCGTTCCGCAAGATTGTCAGCACTTTGCTTGAGGTGAATGGCCGGGGTTATTGGGAAACGTCGGAGAACAATTTGGATCGTCTGCGTGAACTTTATCAGGAGGTGGAAGACCGGATTGAGGGGGTAGAATAAACATCCCAATTTCGGAGAATCACCTTTAATCTGTAGGGACACAGCATTGCTGTGTCCTTATATTTTTGCGAGGTTTTTGATGAGTAGGAAGCGATCGCCCTCACAACTCACTCAATATGCTACAATCCTTAATAAAGGTCGTTTAGCCACGATAAAATACCGCTATGACTACCCTCACCCTCAACCTCAACCCAATTATTAAGCTGACAGACGATCAGTTTTTTGAACTCTGTCAAGAAAATGAAAATATTAGATTGGAACGCACAGCGAAAGGAGAATTAATTATCATGTCACCAGCAGGAGGAGAAACTGGAAGCAGCAATGCAGGATTAACAGCACAGATTTGGATTTGGAATCAGCAGAGTAAACTGGGTAAAGTTTTTGATTCTTCAACAGGGTTCAAACTTCCTAATAATGCAAATAGAGCGCCTGATGCTTCTTGGGTAAAATTAGAACGCTGGGATGCACTAACTTCCGAACAACAAAAGAAATTCCCTCCCATTTGTCCTGATTTTGTCGTTGAGTTAATGTCTCCCAGCGATAGTTTGAAAGACACTCAGGATAAGATGAAAGAATATCGAGATAACGGTGCTGTTTTAGGTTGGTTGATTAATCGCAAATCACGGCAAGTAGAGATTTATCGTCAGGATCGAGAAGTTGAAGTGTTAGAATCTCCAGCCACTGTATCAGGTGAAGATGTTCTCCCCGGATTTATTTTGAATCTTGAATCAATCTGGTAATGTACGCGCGTGCGAAGCTATCCCGCAGGGAATCGCACCTGTCCAATGTTCAATAGAGTAAATAAAATACAGTTAAAGTTCTCGTGGAGTATTTGCAATGGTTCAAACCCTGGCGTACAGTAAAGAAGAGCTTACAGGTTCTCACCTGGTTTTACATGATATCAGTTGGGAAACCTACGAACACTTGTTAGAAATATTTGCCGAACGTTCAACGCCGCGCATGACTTACTACCAAGGAACGTTAGAACTTATGGTACCTTTACCAGAACATGAAAGGTATAGCTGGACTCTCGGACGACTAATTGTAGCACTTTCTGAGGAAATTGGAATTGAAATTATCGGATTAAAATCATCTACTTGGCGTTCGGAACCGAAAAAAGCTGGCAACGAAGCTGATGAATGTTTTTATATCCAAAATGAAGCTTTAATGCGGGGAAAGTTAACTATCGATCTCAAAAATGACCCGCCGCCAGACTTAGCTGTAGAAATGGATTTGACTAGCTCATCTATCAATAAAATGGCGGTTTATGCGGAACTTAAAGTGCCGGAGGTTTGGATTTGGAAGAAGGGGAAACTAATAATTAACATTTTAAATGATACGGGTTATGTCGAGTCCGAAACCAGTTTGGCATTTGCCTCCTTTCCTGTCAAAGAACTCGCACAGTTTATGAACCTCGACTCAGAAAAGGGAGAGAATGCGAGAATTAGAGAGTTTAGAGAGTGGGCGCGATCGCACTTAAATTAAATCTGGGTTTGTTACCTCGACATTTTGCACGATTTTTAATAACCTGTAGGGGCGGGTTCGCCAATAGCCTGAAAGCTTGCAGACAGATTAAATAAACCCGCCCTCCCCCACGAATAACCCTGTCTGGAAAAATAAAGACGGCGGTTGAAACCGCGTCTACACAAACAAAGTCCGCCTACGCGGACTAAGAAGACTGAGTTTTTACATACTGTTTCAGCACAGGATTTAAACTAAACAAAGTTATCTTTTCCTGTTCCTGCGTATCCAATAAAAACCGATTTCCAAGAGATCGCACCGCATTGACTATTTCTGACGCAGAAAATGGTATTTTGTTGAAAATTTGCGACACAGCAACGGGTTCAGGTTGATTAGCTAGGTGAGTCATCACTGCCAATTCTGGCTGTGTCAAACGCCCAAAAGGTTGAGATAACTCAGATTGCAACCCTTCATCTAAAATCGGCATCTCGCACTGCAAAAACTCAGAAACTCTCCCCCCAAACAACTCTTGAATCAGCGTTGCAGTGAACTCCAACCACAGAGGATTGCCTTGATAAATATCAATCAAAGTTGACCATGTTTCCTCATCGGATAACTTTTGTGAGTTCAAAATTTCTTTAGCTGCTACTCCTAAACTTCCCAATACAAAACATCGCACGGGATGATTATCTTTTGATAATCTGGCAATTTCTCTGGGTTTTTCCCAACTATTCAATATCAAACAACTTTGATGACAAACTTCGGCAATTAGTTTAAAAAATAACTGATAATCTTCATATCCAGTTTTATATTGTCCCGCTAGTTGCCCGCTGCCCAAAAGCATCTGTACGTCATCAAGGACAATCAGACATCGGTTTTTTCGCAAATAATCGAGGATTTGGGAAATTTTGGTTTCGATGTTTTGGGGAATTTCAGATTGTTGGGAAAAGATTTGCAGCAGGTTGGTGAGGGTTGCATCGAGGGTTGGGGAAAAGCGCAGGCTGCGATAGATGACGTAATCGAATTGGGTTTTGATGCGATCGATCAGGCTTAGGGAGAGGGTTGTTTTGCCGATGCCGCTGATTCCGAGGAGTGCGATGAGGCGTGTGTGTTCCTGTGTTATCCAGTTTTCGAGGGTGGAGAGTTCAGAAGTGCGATCGAAAAAGGTGAATATTTCCGGTGCGTCGCCTAAGTCTATTTGGAGTTGTTTGGGAGTTGGTTGGGGATTTTGCGGTTCTGTTGGACTTCTCGCCCTTTCTTGACAAATATTGACGTTATTTGTTACATGATCTCTACCAATAGCTGATGGAGAATTATAAAACTTTGCCCTTTCCAGTATCGCTCTAACATTTACTTTAGTAACGTCTTCGTCGAAGACATCTGATAATATCTTCCATAATTCAGAAGCAGCCACCCTAACATAACCTTCACTACAATCACGGTCTTGCGCTATTTTTGTTGCATATTTTCGACCTTGGAGCGTTTCTTTTAAAATAGCTTCTTGCAGGTCGTCTAAGTGCTTCCCTGTTTTAGAAAAAACTTTTTCATCGGCAAATCTTAAGACTTCCTTAAGCTCCATAGATCGCGCTTGGGGTAACTTTTACTGATTATAACTTATTTTTTATAACTTTTTAGATAACAAAATAAGCTGTTCAGCATCTAAAACGCATATTGCATAGTATAATATGATGATATTTATAAAAAGTCAATGCCTACTAAA
>NZ_JAUBOZ010000251.1:0-1037 GCF_036700475.1 Microcoleus sp. T2B6
TGATTCAATTGTTCCCGAACCAATCGAACTTATGGATTCTTCTTTGTAGTATTGGTAATTAACTATTCGGCAGCGATGAGTTTCTAAATAATTGCAAAACGTTTTAAATGCTTGACCTTTAAAGTTTTTAAATAATTTTATAACTTCATCAACTTTGCCTTTCCACAACATAGTTTCTGCTGATTTCAATCGTTTTATTGAACCCCCTACCTTGTAGAGATTTTCTTTTAGATGATACCAATCTAAGATTTCTTGTCTTTGTTCATTGTCTCCAATTTCTTTAAATATGTTCCAAATCCCGGCATGACCATCCCCTAGGCAATACATAGGATGTAGTAATTTTTGGCTATTAGTCCAATCAATTAAATCTTGATTGTTTTGAAAAAATGCTCCCGAATAAACGTTATCTAAACACACGGCTTTATAGTCTTTCCAGTAACAGCTCTCGCCCTTGGTTTCGTTGCGTAGTCTGACTTTACCGCCATCTAATGTAATTTCTTTGACTCCTTGTTGAGATGTAGGCAATTCAAATTCTTGTCTTTTGACTAATCTTTGTAATGTACTGTGAGAAATTTTGATTCCCGTAAATTTTTCCAAATCTTTTTCTGCCATTTGATAAGATTCATTGGCACTGATTAAAAGACAGCAATTTTCCATGAGTGGACTAAATTGACTGTAAGCTTTTAAGCCAAAATATTTTGCCTGATTATCTGTAAGGTCGAGCGAGCCGATTATTGATTTTATTTTTCGGGGCTTTCCTGTTTTAATTCCTGATACTGCTGAAAAAAAAAGTTACCTATTTCTGGACCAACTTCTGATAACATTTTCTGACGGACTGATTTTTCTATACTTTCAAAACTTTTTAACTCGGTTGGATCTGTATTTCTGTAAAAAATTTCTGCTACCGCTTTTAAGTGGGCTTTTAGCTGTTGTTGGTCTGATGGTGTCATTTTATTTTCCTCATCTTTATTTAACGATTTTACTAGCTTTTTCATTTTATCTCTTTTTTGACACATTTGCCAAAGTGAGATGCACCC
>NZ_JAUBOZ010000203.1:0-5080 GCF_036700475.1 Microcoleus sp. T2B6
ATTAATAATTAAATGGGGTCGCAAAATCAAAAATAAGGGTAATGATTGTATCACAGTTTAAATGTGCAACAGCTTAGCCTAGCTTCATTAAGAAACTAGGGCGATCGACAAAAGCGCTCCAAAACAAAGATAAAGTATTTCAAGCAGCAGTTTTTTTGAGGCAGATTTGACTTTAATTATCAGATTTTAAGACCGATTAAATTTCTTGCTCGTCCTCATTTATAGGTCAAAAAAATCACTTAGGATCGCGATCACAGGGTGATGGTGATCGATCGCACAATAAATAACGTTATTAACGTGCAACTTATAAAAGATGCAGGCAGTCGAGCCAAATGGCTTATAGCTTTAAGCGTAATGGCTGATGACTGTCAGCGTACAAATCCCGAAAATTGTAGTTAACAACGTTAAAAATTAGGGGAATCGATCTAGTGCGAGTTAATAAAAAAACGAGGTTTATCATGACTGGTATTTCACACATATCTTCAAAATCTTTACCAGCAGCCGACCAACTTCAACAGGGCGCAATTCAGGCGTCCCAAGGTATTACCGGACCCGACACTGACCAACTCCCAAAAGCTAAAGGTGTCAGCGTTTCTTCCTTCGCAGTTAGCTGGGCAAAAAAATATTACAGTACAGTTGCGACACGAGAGAACCAAGGGCCACGCCAAATTCTCCCCAGCCTCGATTTAACTAATTTTGAGGGAAATAGGGCCCCAATAGTTGACAAATTGACAGATACCCTGAAATTAGCCAGCGAGATAGCTTGGAGTAGAGTAGAAGCTCTTTTAGGGAAACAAATAGAGCGGCACGCGATCGATCCAAGTTTAATTAATTCTTTAGAAATTGTCGCGGATTCTCGCACATTATATCGCAAAGCAATAGACGCTTATGCGGATAGAGAACCTGTTTTCCGCTTGTCAGTGCTGGTGGGAAAAGATATTATCAAAGTGAGGCGAAAATACTCAGAGACAGATCCGTTAGTGCTGGGATTTGTGACAATGCAGTTTCAATACACTAGCAAAATCTTGTTAGGATGTCTTTCGGAGTCAGAGAGAGCGGAATTTGCGCCCTACTTAAAAGTTGTAGACGACTACCTGCACATTCCCTACGGAGAGATTAACGAGGCTGCGGCGAATCAGCCCCCGAATTCAAGAGCTCTATTAGCCGTTCAGCATTTGTTGCAGCAGACGACTCAGATTGCTAGTGCAGTGTACGATCGAGCTAGTGCCCAGCATCAAGGATACCGCAGCAGCAGTGGCTATTTGAGCGATCGGGAGATAAAAATTTCTGGTATCCGGGATGTCGAGATTTTTCAAAGCTATTTGTGCTGGTGCGTTTTGGAAGGTAGTATTCGCCCGGTACAGCAAGAATTGTTTCCAATTTGCGTGATGTTGTACCCCAAACTTCATGTAAGTTGGGAGTTAGTGCAGGATATGCTGCTGATTTTATTTTGGGAAATATGCGATCGGCTTCCTGCTGAAGATTTAACGGTATTTGTACCTTACTTGCGTACTTTGACTGAGATGTTTTCCAGCGATGTGTTTGATAATTAGATATAGCCTTTCGAGCTCTCATATGAGGTACTCATGGGCATAGGGCATAGGGCATAGGGCATAGGGCATAGGGCATAGGGCATACCTCACTTTTTTGAGAACCGCTATAATTTATAATTGGTAATTGCTTCAAAATTTACCAGTTGCCTATTTAAAACTAAAAGCTGCGACTGCCAAACATCCCCAACCAAGAATAAAAGCAACTCCCCCCAGTGGCGTAATTGCACCCAGCCATTTGATGTCGCTCAAACTCAGGGCGTACAAACTGCCTGAAAAGATGATAATGCCGGCAATAAAAGCCCATCCAGCCACTGCAAAAAATGTTTGAGACTCTTGGGCGCGGATCAAGAGTAAAGCGACGAGTAATAGAGCCAGGGCATGGTACATTTGATATCGGGCGCCGGTCTCAAAAATGGTTAAAGCTCGATCGCTCAATTGATTTTTCAAAGCGTGGGAGGCAAAAGCACCGCCTGCAACGGATAAACCTCCGAATACGGCTGCGGCTGCGAGGAAGATTCGGGTTAAGATTAGTGATGACATAATTTAATGTGGATGGGAGAAGGGCGATCCTATATAAACCATTCTCTATTATATCAAAATTAACAAAAAGTTTGTTGAATCCAACAATTTTATGATAGGATTAAAGCTCTCCATTTTGTTATAACAGCGTATGAGTTAACGGGTAAACCTTTGAGTGCTTATAAACGCCGACAACGTGGTAGGTAAATATGGCAACACAAAATCAATTTCCCTTGAGTTGGGATGAAAAACGAGTGCGCCAAATGATCGAACATTACGATCGACAGTCAGAAGATGAATCGGTAGCAGAAGATGAAGCAGCGTTTGATAATCAAGATCAAGCGTTTGTTCAAGTTCCTTTGGAGTTATTACCGTTAGTTAGAGAGTTAATTGCTAAACATTATGCCAGTGTTTAGGGCAAGATAAAGAAGGGCGATCGCACTTCGCATCCAAAAAGGCGATCGCTCTTCTCTCATTATCTTTAAATACCCGCCCGATTAACAGAGACAAAGGTGTTACTTAACTCACTAGATGATAGACCATCAACAACATCTAATTCGCGGGTAGTGGGATTTTTAATGCGAAAGCTAATGACAAAGCTGAGCGGCCCTTAATCTGAAGGTTTCCAGTGCAGTTAAAATATTACACTTAAATTTTTCATTAAGATTTCCTCATTATAAATGGTATGTTTGCTCCTCTGTTACCACACACTATAGTGCCTGTAATTTGTCTACCATCCAAGCTCACAGAACCACTATATCTCAGTAACGCTACATTCCCAAACATAGCAATTGCTTCAAATTGAGTACCTGAAATTTGACTATTCGTAATATTGTTATATCTCTGATAAACACCTGAAAGTATTAGCTGGCTCCCATTTTGACGGATTGTAATTGGAGAAGAACCAGTTCCAAGTTCTGGCGCGGGCACACAGGAATTATTTACATCATTGGATAAGAACTTAAAACTCCCAGTCTCAATTACCCATTCGCCTGTAAGATTAAGTTGTCTAGGCTGATTTGTATCTCTAGGTGGTCTATCAGTTTGATTCGGGAATTGATTAGGAACGTTTCCTCTATTCTCAGAATATTCTTGAGCAAAGTCTATTACACAAATTGGATAGTTACCCATTTCTCTTATCGAGGAATTACCACAAGCTACTCCCACTAATGTATGAGTAGGATTAAAGAAGTTTGTTCGATGCCCACGACTGGGTTCCCAGTAATCAAGCATTAAGTTCATGACAATAAACTCAGGCCAAGGCCCCATACCGATGTTCTCCCATACACCGCTGGTGGTTCCATAGCGATTTGCTCTATTAGTTGGGTCGCTACCATCTCTACCAGTGTGGCTAATTTGAGGAACAGAAGCAGCTAACTGTTGATCCCGAAGATGATCTCTAGCCGCTAACCCAAGTCCATTTGAAGCACGAACGGATTGAACTGGGGAGGTGTTTCTAAGCACACCGATTGCTTCATCAAATGCTGCTACACCACCGATGACGGGAAAGCGTTCGTTTCTCCTTGGAAGTTGGAAGGTGTTGGTTCTATGATCGTAAGTTTGTCTTATGGTTTCTAACCAATTAGCATAAGCTGAAGGGTTACTTCTGGCTCGGTTTATTTCAGAAATTACTGTCTGCTCGAATGCAGAACTGTTTTGAGCTAAGACCACCGATATTTGTGTTACTTGAAATGTGGTCAGAGCCAGAAAAACTAAAGTTTTACGCATGAGATACTCGCTAAATTTTATAAATGAGTTACTGAAATTTGTTCGGTTCTATAGAAAGGCGATCGCACTGGGAAATGGAGATGCGATCGCCTCGAACGCAAACCTATCTGATAACTAAATTCAGATAATGGTAAAGTTTGCTGCGGTCAAGGAAACATCATGGAAGATGGTAATTTCGTTTCCTGAGCTGAGGGTGATTTTACCAAAAGTAGAAAATTGGTTAGCTTGCGTTAAAAGCTGGTTTACACTCAGCCCTAAACTAGCAGATACCTGAATCTTGTCATCAGCTACGACAAAATCATTAATGGTATCCAATCCACTTGCTCCGTCAAAGATAAATGTATCTCGACCAGCTTTACCCAAAAGTCGGTCATTCCCACCGCCACCCACAAGGGAATCATCGCCATCTGCTCCATCAAGATAGTCATTGCCAGCACCGCCCAGCAGTGTATCATTGCCAGCATTACCGAAGAGGTTATCATTCCCATCGCCACCAATCAAGCTATCATTACCTTCATAGCCTGAAGCATCATCATCTCCACCTAAAAGATCGATCGTATCGTTAACCTCTGTACCAAAAAATTCATCGCTATTTTGGGTTGCGATCGGTGGTTTTTCTTGTGATACATAACCAGAAAGGCTAGGAATTTGATAACCTTGATCCGCCAAAATTGCTAAATCCGCTCTTGTCGGGAATCGTCCACCAGCACCTGATGACATAACTGCTGCTTGACCATCAATTCGGAAGTTTTTATCGATGTGAGGATCACCATTTGGCCCAAATGGAATCGGATTACCACCATTAACATTAAGAGCGTTAGGGCCTGTTCCCTGGGTGCCAGGATAAAATCCGAGCGAGTGACCAATTTCGTGTACAGCAACACGAATTAAATCCTCTTGGTTTACTGGAACATCGTCAACAGTTGTAGGTGTTGGGTCAAAGAACCAGTTAAGACTTGAGTTAAAAGAAATGCTGCCAAAAATATCACCTGGTCGTGCTGCCCGAAAACTACTATCTCTAACTGGTCTGCCAGAAACCAGTGATCCCGCTAATTTTAGGTTGGGATCACCATTAAAGGCGGGAGATTGACCGCCAACGAACAGAACCATATCATCAATCTGAGAATCAAACGTAACGTTTTGGTCTTGTCCCGTAATTGGATGGGTAATGGTGCCAGATATCCCAATAGGTGGATCGGGAAAGCAGGGTAAACGCATCTTAACTTTCCCCCAAAATATGCTACAGTTAAATTCGACTAAATTTCAATGTAGTTTTTTGT
>NZ_JAUBOZ010000204.1:0-5075 GCF_036700475.1 Microcoleus sp. T2B6
CGTCCCGCCCGTCCTTTTTGGACGGGCGGGACGCCCATCCCACAAACTTGTGGAAGTTATTTAATTCTCATTCCTTAGCAAATTGGGAGTCACAATCCGCTTTATTTCCCTTCAGCTTTAGTTGTAAATAGTTGCACTCATAAAAATATTATTCCGATACTTAGATAACAAGACTTACCGATGGGGGGCTTATTCCCGGTTTCTACGAAAAATTCCAGGTTGAGTAACGAGAAATCTAGGAAGAAACCGGGTTTCTAAGCAAAGCGCGCACAAGTCCTAAATTAACCTTTGATGAACTTTTCTAATTTGTGAGCCATCTTCTCGACAATTCCCTCCGAAGTATCTCCCGCCGATGATTCAGCTTCAATACGCTTGACCGCATCCTCTGGAAGATTGAGCAACTGCACTAATTTTTGATAAGCTGCGGCTTCTTCAGCGTTAATTTTTGGTTCGTCAGGAGTGCGAGAACTAGATGAAATCACTTCATAGCCGAGTTGCAGGACTAATTCCTTTTCATCTTGAGTTTCTAGTTGGCCGATCAACTCGTCAAGGGGGATATTTTGCATGACGTAATCCCGCAGTTCTTGTTGCATTTGTTGTGCGTCGGTATCTGGGGCAAACAAACCGCAAAAGCGATCGAGCATTAAATTAACTTCTTCTGTCGCGAGTTGGCCGTCAGCCCAGGCCATAGAAGCAACAATCCTCAGCAGATTCATCTGGCGGGGCGTAATTGATGGAGGAGGTGGGGTTTGCATAATCAAAATTGGTAATTGGTAATATTAATTCCGGTGCAACCGGAATTATGGTTGACTGTTGACTGTTGACTGTTAACTGTCAGTCGAAAAACTGAATGATAGTTGAGTATTTACGGGTGATTCAATTTTACCAGGAGGATGCTAGCGGAATTGGGAATTGAGCTTGATTTCTTCTGGTCTTTTCTTTCCCGTTCACCTTCTGTTAGGTCACAATTTCGATAAAGGAACTCCCAGCCATCCAGTAAAGTTTTGTTTCTGAATAGCGGTGGGCTGTTCCACCGGCACGATCGAGTAACGCATCGGGCGCGGCGGGGCGAGAGTAACAGGACAAGTCCGCAGTTCGTCTTGGTGAAAAACTGTCACCGAGACGATATCCCCAGGCTTGAAATCTTTTAGTCTCTCGCCCGCTTGTTCTGAATTTACCCGAAAACCTTCGATCGCCAGCAACTCGTCTCCAGCATCAATTCCGGCCAATTGTGCCGGAGATCCTACTTCGACAAATTTAACCATTTCCCGCCCGTTTTCGGTTCCCAACGTCCAACCGATGCGAGGTGTTTCGCTAGTTTCACTTGCGGTGAGTTCCAGCCCGAAAGGTTGCAGATACTTGTTGTAAGGCAACTCTTCTGTACCCTCAATATAGCGCGCAAAAAAGTCGCTCAAATCAATGCCCGCGACGGACTCGATCGCACTTTGCAACTCTTCGGGAGTAAAGCCTATTTCTGCTGGCAGCGAAGGAGAATTTAACTGTCCGTTTGAGGTCAAATGCGCCGATTTGCCGTCGGTTCCCGACTTCAGGTCAAAATCGTCGTTTTGGGCAGAATTAGCATTGCCAAACTGCTGCCACATCAAACGCATCACATCGTCGAGCGATCGCTCATTGCCGTGTTTGGCGCGAATCAACAAATCCAGCAAAAACGACACAACTTCCCCTTTCAAATAATAGGAAATCTGCGAGTTGTCGCTATTAGCATCCCTACGATAAAGTTTAATCCAAGCATCCCAGCTCGACTCGCTCAGAGGCTGCACGCTCCGCCCCGGAGTCGTCTGCAAGCGAGTAATTTCCTTAGCCATACCTTGGAAAAAACCTTTCACACTGTAGATACCCGCTCGAAAAGGAATGACCAAATCGTAATAACTGGTAGTGCCTTCAGAGAACCATAAAGAAGGAGTGTAATTCTCTTTTTCGTAGTCAAATACTTCGAGAGCTTTCGGTCGAATGCGCTTGACATTCCACAGGTGAAAAAACTCGTGAGCTACCAACTGAATAAAGCGTTCATACTTTTCCTTAGCCCGAAAACCAAAACGCGGATAGTTGAGAGTGCAGCTCTCCTTGTGCTCCAAACCACCAAAACCAGAGCCGGACAAATGCAGGAAAAACACATAGCGTTCGTAAGGCAAACCGCCGAACATTTTTGCCTCGACTTCGATCACTTTTTGGATGTCTCGAATCGTGCGTTCTGGTTCTAAGTTGCCTTTTCCCCAAACAACTAGCTGGTGGGCTTTTCCCATCACTTCAAACTCGTATACTTCGTGACAGCCAATCTCAAAAGGACTGTCTACGAGAGTGTCAAAATCCGCCGCAGCGAAAGTAAGATTTTGGCCAGAAACAGGTGGCAAAGTCGTAACGGTGCGCCATTCGGGCTGCGGTGGCACAACGGTTACGGTGTAGCAGTTGCTTTCAAAACCGGGCAAGAAAAAGCACAAAGCCGCCGGATTGAAATAACCGTGCGTCGAGTCTAAATGATTGGTTCGCACTGTCAGTTCGTTGGCAAAAATGCGGTAGAAAACCGTGACATCTGACACCGAATCGGTCTCGATTTGCCAGTGATTTTTGCTGAGCTTGCGCCAAGGTAAAGCTCGATCGCCCGCCTGGGAGCTAAAATCTTGCAGGTGGCGGGCGTACTCTCGAACCAAGTAAGAACCGGGAGTCCAGACAGGCATTTTTAAATCCAGAACCGGCTCCGACCAACCTTGCACGCGCAAAGTTACTTCAAAGAGATGGGATTCAGGATTGGGCATCGCCACCGAATATTGAATTGTCGGTGCTGTTAGTTGCCCCTCACGGTTGCCGGCAGCGGACGAGGTATCCAAAGAAGTAACATCAGTCATTGACTTGCCAAATTAATCAAGTGCTTGAGGTTGATCAAATGGATAGTTTCGCGGTCTGGATCGATATTGATCCAACCTTTACTATCGAGTTTTTCCATAATTTTGCTGGTTTCATCTAGGGTGATATCTGTCACATCCGCTAAGTCTTCATAAGGGATATTGAAGATATCTTTGCCCTCAGCAGTTTTCTGACCGTAGTTTTCTGCCAGCTCGACTAAAGTATTTGCTAGTTTAACCGCTGGCTGGCGGTTTCGGAGTTGATAGCGGAGATTGGTTTGGCGGAGTCGCCGTACCATCAGTTGCAGCATCCGGTGGTGCAATTGCGGGTCTTTAAACAGCGTTTGGATAAATCGCTGAGCTGTGACGCTGAGAAGTCGCACGGGCGATAGAGCAAGTACGTCATTCGATCGGGGAGATTCGTCCAGAATGGCCATTTCGCCGAAGAAGGCACCCCGTCCTAAAATAGCCATTGATACAGCTCGATCGTTTGACAAGCGCCGGACTTTTACCCAGCCAGACACGACAAAGTAAATCGCGTTGCCCCAAGAATCCTCCATCACCACAGCTCGGCCCGGGGGATACTCATGCTTGACGGCATTTGATAGCAGCCCTCCCAAGGTTTCTGGGTTAGCACCCTTAAATAGAGGGAATAGCTCACTGAAAGCTTCTGTCTTCATCAAAAAAATGGGTAGAAACCCCGTCCTTCTAGGACGGCTTTATATTGTCTTTTTTTGATTACTACCGCCTTGGGACTGGTTGGCGGGAGTGTGCTTTTGTGTTGCACTTTCAGCGGGACAATTACCGCCTCAAACTTCCCAGCCCTGTACGCATAGTGTTTTGCTCTTTCGAGCCTCCCTTTCGGGGTGATGTTAGCCTGCGCCTTGGTTTAGTGAGCTTGTTGGGCCCAAAGCACTGCCCCAGTGACATTAGGGCTGTTTAACCTTCAGCGACAGAGCCCAAAACTGGCTTCGCATTCAAGGAGTGTCGTGACTCAAAAAACGTAGTCAGTTAAGACGATAGCTGGTCAGAATGGCTTGTCGGATTACTCTTCCAAGCCTCACGCCGTCGGGGCTGAGGTTCCTGACGCAAACTCGCGGAGGTGGGAAATATGATTAGGCGAAACCCAACAGCTAGGGAAGGATCGATGTTTGGGAACACAAACAATCCGTTGCTCCTTTAATTGATGATAAGGGTGCAGAGGCCCGGTTCACGTAAAATTGACAGATTCTTTAATCTTAAACGGGTTTACAAGCCTGCCACTGCCTGTTGAACTTTGCCCAACAGAGGTTCTATGTATTCCGGCCAGCCGATCGCGATTGACTGCGTGTGGGCCAGAGTCTCCGGCTCGATCGCATCTTTAGTCCACCTCAGCGGTTGACCTTGCAAGTCGCAACACACCAATCCGGCTGCTTTTGCTAGCGCCAGAGGGCCGGCGGTATCCCATACTTTAACTCTGCCGTTGAGATACAGGTACAAACCAGCTCGACCGAAGATAACTTCCATCACTTTTAAGCCAAAGCTGCCCAGCGAGTAAAATTCTGCTCCGGGGATGCTTTGGGCGATCGCCTGGGCGTAGTTTTTCTGGTCTTTGTCTCCGAGAATAATTTTACAATTTTCCGCTGTCGGGGCCGGGGGTTTGCATAGCGCGATCGGCTGCGGCGCTTCGGTTCCGACACTTTGGAACAATCCCCAATCTTTGCCGCCAAAATACATTTGGTCAAAAGCCGGGGCGTAGAGCCAGCCGGCCACCGGGTTCCCTTCCAGCAGCAGCCCCACCATCGAAGCGTAGTGCAGCTTTCCCCGAATAAATTCTTCAGTCCCGTCGAGGGGATCGATGCACCAGAGGCGCTGGTAATTGGCGCAGTAAGCTGTTCTGGAGGCGACGTTTTCCTCGGTGATCCTGCCGTCTTCAGGAAACAAAGCGCTAAATGCTGCCGATAGTTGTCGGTCTAGGTATTGATCTATACTCGTCACGTAGTCGTTGGGCCCTTTCTCGCAAACTTCAAAAGGTTGCGCTGCGAGCTTGTAAGCTTCTTGACCGCACTCGCGCAGGGTGTAGCGAATTTTTTGGTCTTGTTCTGGAGAAATATACATGAGGTTAAACATAAATTTTTTAGCTAACTTCAGCATAAAAGCGTGAACGAACCTGACGGTCAACGGAGTTAGAGTCGATAGGAGCGTTACCACTCCTACCTCTCCTTCAGAACGGAA
>NZ_JAUBOZ010000205.1:0-1099 GCF_036700475.1 Microcoleus sp. T2B6
ATAGGGCATAGGGCATAGGGCATAGGGCATAGGGCATAGGGCATAGGGCATACCTCACTTTTTTGAGAACCGCTATACGTTAGAGCTAAAATTAAAAGTCGATCGGGTTCCCAAAGCAGATATCTAATATGTTAGGTGCTAAAATTACTGCTCGGTCAACAAACATGAAGCTGAAATAAATTGTCAGCCATCTCGTTATCGATCCTCGAAAATCAACACAGTATCCTCTTAATTTAGATAACGCTGTCGGTAGCAATAATGCTGTAATATTTCATCCTCGTTTAGGATTAAATCAAGAAAACTATGACTTACTGTTAGCACAAATTTCAACTAAAACTCTGGATGCTGAAGCAATTACTTGTTATTCTACAGATATTGATCGTTGCCCGATCGCCCTTAGCTCAAAATGGTGTTTCTGCCTGTAGGTATAACCTTTCTCCCAACTGCGGATGCTCAAACGAAAGTTCCCGCGCGTGCAAGTGTAGCCGCTTCCCAGCAGCCCGACATCCGTAAAGTCGATCGCCCAAAATCGGTATCCCCAACCCTCGAACATCCGCTGCATGAACCCTCAATTGATGGGTGCGTCCCGTCAGCGGCAAAAACTCGACTCGATCGCAATTTCCTTCCCTCGCCATTACCTGAAAGCGAGTAACGCTGGGTTTTCCGCACTCCCAATTGACTTGCTGGTAAGGGCGATTTTCGGGATCGCCCCAAAGTGGGAGTTCGATCGTCCCCGCATCAATTTTTACCGTACCCGAAAGCACCGCTTCATAAACTTTGTTAACCTGCTTTTTTGCAAATTGCTGCCTGAGTTGACTGCTAGTTTCTTTGTCCCGCGCCAATAGCAAAATCCCAGATGTTTCCAAGTCTAAACGATGCACGACTGTCAAATTAAAACTATCAGCTAACAAGTTCCGCAAACGACTGAAAACACTATCTTGATTTTCAAAATAACGACCTGGAACTGACAGCAAACCAGAGGGTTTATTGACCGCAATCAACCATTTGTCTTCATAGATAATCGGTAGTATTTCGGTAACGGGCAAGATGCCCGTTCCACAAGAAATATGATGATTTGTGGGGAGTAGGGGTTGGGCTT
>NZ_JAUBOZ010000205.1:1199-5069 GCF_036700475.1 Microcoleus sp. T2B6
CTCGCCCGCCCGCAACGGGCAAGATGCCCGTTCCACAAGAAATATTATTGCTTGTGGGGAGTAGGGGTTGGGCTTCTCGCCCGCCCGCAACGGGCAAGATGCCCGTTCCACAAGAAATATTATTGCTTGTGGGGAGTAGGGGTTGGGCTTCTAGCCCGCCCGCAACGAGCAAGATGCCCGTTCCACAAGAAATATTATTGCTTGTGGGGAGTAGGGGTTGGGCTTCTAGCCCGCCCGCAACGGGCAAGATGCCCGTTCCACAAGAAATATGATGATTTGTGGGGAGTAGGGGCTGGGCTTCTAGCCGGCCCGCAACGGGCAAGATGCCCGTTCCACAAGAAATATTATTGCTTGTGGGGAGTAGGGGTTGGGCTTCTAACCCGCCCGCAACGGGCAAGATGCCCGTTCCACAAGAAATATGATGATTTGTGGGGAGTAGGGGTTGGGCTTCTAGCCCGCCCGCAACGGGCAAGATGCCCGTTCCACAAGAAACATTATTCCTTGTGGGGAGTAGGGGTTGGGTTTCTAGCCCGCCTGTTAAACCCTCATTTATATTAGTAGAAACAATCGGATTTTGAGCCAATCCTGACAGCAAAAAACCCATCAAAGGCTGACACCGATCGCCACAAGCGCCATAAAATTCTCCCTGTATCTTATCGCCAGATGGTGGCCCCCACCAAAACTCAGCCATTGCCAGCGGTTTCAGATTGTGTACTGCCGCGTAGTGGAGCAATTTGGGCGCGCAACAGTCGCCGGTGCCAGTGGGAATAGAATTAGTTGGCATTAATGAGGAGATCGAGCTCGATTTCCCCAAAAAATTCATCAGAGTGTAAGCCGCGTGCATTTGCGTCTGAAGTTCGCGGGAAAGTTCTTTTCGCTGCTGTTTCAACGCGCGCATCCGCCCGTCTGCAGCTTCAATTAATTGTTTTAGGGGCTGCAATGTTTCATCCCGCTGTCGTTTCAATTGTCTGCGTTCAATTTTCTCCAAACGGCTTTCTTGATTCAGTGGTTCCAGGGCAATTTCTAGTGTTTCTGCTGCGAGAGTTTGACATAGTAACTGGCGTTTTTCGTCTCGCTGCTGCTTGCAATTGCGGTGCCGATCGCTCAAAACTTGCATTTGCACTTCAAACTCCCGAAATAAGGCTTCATACTCTTGTCGCTGCGGGAGTTGATTCAGTGCAATAAGTTCCTGTTTCATCTCCTCCAATTGAGTTAAGGTGCGGGCTTCCTCGAAAGCCACACGAGCTCGTCCCGGAATCGGTGGCACCCAGCCTTCAACAATGCTGCAACCATTCAGCAGCCCGGAAAATGCTTTGAGTATCCCCTGTTCCCCCGAAGGCCTCTCCACCAGTAATATGCCGTACATCTTCCCTTCGCGATCGTAGGAATCGTCAGCCGCCAGGTACTGCATCAAACCCCGCGCCAGATCCTCGGACATTCGAGTGCGCGGCAGTCTCAGCAGCTCGCCACTTTGAGGACAACTGCCTTGGTACCAATAATTCGGCTGCGAGTCGATCGACTCCCAATGACAGTCCGTGACATCTAAAAGCGCGTAAAATTCTAACATATTAAATTTGGTTTTAAATCTGAATTAGGATATATTTTCTTGTGTCCTGACCCCGCCCAAAAACGGATACAAGTTTCCGAGACTCCTCGTGGAGAGATCAAAATTTTAGACTCTGCTTCAAGCTCCCAGATTCATGTGTCGAGTCAATCGATTTTAGATTTTAGATTTTAGATTTTAGATTTAAGCATTGACCCCACGGATAAATTCGGGGGGGCAGTTTCATCGGATACACGTTGTTGATTTCTCCGTCCTGAGTCTGCTTTCGGAATGAATCCGGGGGCTTGTATCCTGGATGCTTTCGGTCAATCGAAAATCGAAAATCGAAAATCGAAAATCGAAAATCGACTGACCGTATCTTACAGGGGTGTACCGAAAGTGGGAAGGGTGCATAATTTTATACATACGAGAATTAAGTAAAAATGATTGGTCGCACCAAGCCTGATATGCTAAATTTGTTTCAAAACAGCAGCGAGATTAAGAAAAGCATAAGTTAATATATAAGACCGCAAGCTTGTTATCCCACTAAATTTTTTATGTGCAAGGCGTATGCCAGACCTCTCGACTTCGGCTCCTGAAAACTCCTCAAACCCCCAACCAGCTCTGCTGCCGCCGATTTTAAGAATTTTTGCAGCATTTCCAGATTACGATCGGGGCAATAGATTGTACGCCGCAGGAAGGTACGAAGCGGCAGTCCTTTGCTACGGAAAAGCGGTTCAAATTAAGCCGGACTGGGCCAGGGCGTGGCTGAATCTGGGCAAAGCTTACAAGCAACTGCATTCCTACGCAGAAACCGTAGCCTGCGCCGATCGAGCTACAGCAATTAATCCGGAAGAATACTGGGCTTGGATGCTGCGCGGCACAGGGCTGTTAAGTTTGCAAAATCACTCAGAAGCGATCGCGGCTTTCGACACCGCAATTCAAATCAATTCAGAAAAGCACGAAGCTTGGTATCAGCGAGGCAGAGTTTTAGAGGAATTGCAGCAGTGGGATGCAGCCGCAACCTGTTACAAAAAAGCAACCCAACTTCATCCGAATTTGCCCGCCATGTGGTATCGGCAAGGCAATGTGTTGGTTCAAGCGGAGCGTTACCCTGAAGCCGTGGCGGCTTTTGAGCGCGCGCTGAAACTCGTCCCGACTAATTGGGAAGCTTGGCTGAACCGAGGTTTGGCTTTGATGAAAGCCGAACGCTACGCTGAAGCTGTAACTTCTTACGATCGCGCCATTCAACTGCAACCACAAAATAGTCTGGCTTGGTTCAATCGGGGCATTGCTTCAGCAAAATTGCACAAATATGCAGAAGCGGTGACAGCTTACGATCGCGTACTGCAAATGCAACCGAACGACTGCGAAGCTTGGTTTTATAAAGGAATGGCCCTCAAACACCAGTGGGCCGACGCGGCAATTGCTTGTTTCGATCGGGCAATTCAAATTAACTCTTTTTATCCCGAAGCATGGATCGGGCGCGGTCAAACACTGTCAGAATCGAGAGATTTTGAAGGGGCGATCGCTGCTTTTGACCAAGCCATTCAAATTAATCCGAATTTTCCCGAAGCTTGGCTGGGTAGAGGCATCGCCCTAGCAGGATTGGAACGGTACAAAGAGGCAATTATCGCTTACAGCAATGCCCTACAAATTGAAGGTAATTTTCTAGAAGCTTGGAACTTGCGAGGCGAAGCTTTGGAAAAATTGCAGCAATACGAAGAAGCGATCGCCTGTTTTGATAAAGTAATCTCTCTGACTTCAGAAGCAGAAATTACATCAAAAGTAGGCTTGCAACAAGGCGCAGCGCTGGAAAAATTGCAGCGTTACGAAGAAGCCGTCGCAGCTTACAACCGCGTACTAAAAATTGTGCCAGACAATTTTGAAGCTTGGTTGCAACGCGGCAACGCTTTGTCAAAATTGCAGCAGTACGAACAAGCTCTAGCATCATACGATCGAGCAATTACTATCTGGCCGGATAACTATCAAGGCTGGGTACAGCGAGGTCTGATCCTAGGGGAAATGCAGAACTATTCCCAAGCACTCGTCGCTTTTGACCAAGTGATTCAACTCAAGCCAGACAACTGGGAAGCTTGGGCGCAGCGGGGTGACGTTTTGCAAAAATTGCAGCGAACTCAAGATGCCATTAGCTCTTACGGAGTCGCCCTCGAAATCAAACCCGATTACTACGAAGCTCTAGTTAGTCGAGAAGAATTGAGACTCAAGGGCGCGATGTCAGGAAAGTGGTAAGGAATGAGAATTAAATAACTTACAATGCGTGATGGTTCTTGTGGGATGGGCGTCCCGCCCGTCCAGAAAGGGCG
>NZ_JAUBOZ010000026.1:0-82150 GCF_036700475.1 Microcoleus sp. T2B6
TTGCCTCAAAAGATAGATTATGCCGGTTCGGATTCGATCTTATCTCATGGTTCGCGGAGCGGGGCGGGTGTAAGATTCTGGTTCTCAACAATAGTTCACTTAGTCCCGAAAGAGAAATGGTTGAAGATATACTCGCCATCATCCACGTCTTCAGTTGCCGATTGTACGGACTCAGAAAGTATAAAAAGCAAATCATTGAAGACTATGACGTACCGAGTTTACCCAAAGGGGGAGACGAAGAAAGTCTGGATGTTGAGAATTCACGCCAATCGCAAAGTGTATAACAATGCAATCGCTTACCTGAATCAGCATCAAGGAAAGTTCACCTACTACACTGTAGACAAAAAGACTAATCAGCCAGTCTCAAAAACTTCCGGTAAGCAAGCTTTTCGGAGTTACTGTAAAACTCGCTTGTTGCGAGATAATCCCGGAATGGTGCAAAGAATTGGGAATAGCACATAGTTTGGACAACGCCCTTTTCGAGGCTTATACAGCTTGGAAGAAAACCGACAAACAGCCAGCTCAGTTAGGTAAAGGAAAAAAGGCAAAACCCAATCCTTTAGTCGGATTGAAATTAGCTCGATTCAGGTCAATTCGAGCCCAAAAACAGACTATTCAGTTCGCTCCGGGTGACTATAAGAACGGTCATCTAATGCTCAATGCTAGCAAAGGTCTAGAAAAACCTCTCTGGACGGGGCAGGATTCCTGCTTAATCAACTATGACAAGGCAGTAGAAGTCACCTACAATAAGGGACGCTGGTTCGTAAATATGCCTATAGAGATGGACGTTCCAGAACCCAAAAATGGCGGCAATACCATCGCACTCGACCCCGGACTGCGCTGTTTCCTGACTGGATTTGATGGCAATTCTTTTACTGAATTTGGAAAGCATGACTTTGGGAAGATTGCGCGATTGTGCCAGCATTTGGATAAGATGCAGTCAAAATTTGGATGCTCAAAGGGCGGTCAGTTTTCTCGATTGCGCTATCGGCTGAAACAAGCAATGGAGAAAGTTAGAACTAAAATCAAAAACCTGCGGTCGGAAATTCACAAGCAGGTAGCGAGCTATTTAGCACGGAATTACGATGTTATTTACCTACCTACTTTTGAAACTTCTCAAATGGTGGCAAGAGGTAGTCGCAAACTTAATTCCAAGTCGGCGAGGGCGATGATGACTTGGGCATTTTATCAGTTCTCGCAAACCTTAGAACATCTCTGTAATCGTTACGGTTCGAGATTGGTTAGAGTGACTGAGGAATATACTTCCAAAACTTGTACAAAATGCGGTCATATTCAGAGAAAGTTAGGTGGCTCTAAAACTTTTAGATGTCCCAACTGCGGTTATGAAATACCTCGCGATTTCAATGGCGCTTTAGGAATTTTTCTTAAAGCTTTGTGGGATACCACCATACTCTCAGACGTATCTGATGAGTGTGCTATATTCAGATTTTCGCCGATAGTCGGGATTGTCTGAATTAAAAGTATCAGTAAACAATGAAACGAAACCCAGTAAATCTCACACGTTCGGTATTCCTATGGGCAATGCTAGGAATCATTTGTGGTTTGTTTGGTGCAAGTTATTGGATATTTTTGTCTTACATGATGGTGGGATTTGAATATTTTAGTGGACATTCTCTACTAATCATCATGCCGCTTGCGGGTTTACTCATCGGTTTGCTCATTCATTGGCTGGGAAATCCTGGCGAAATAGGGTTGATTATTGACAATATTCATCTCAATGGTGGGCGGTTACCAATGAACGAGAATCCTTCGATGATTCTGTCGTCGCTAATCAGTATTGCAAGTGGAGGCAGTGCGGGTCCAGAAGCACCAATGGTGCAAGTCACAGGTTCAATTGGTACGTGGTTAGCCGATCGCTTTCAATTGCGCGGAGAGGCACTACGAACTTTGAGTATTGCTGGCATGGCATCTGGTTTTACAGTTTTGTTCGGTGCTCCTTTGGGTGGTACTTTTTTTGCTTTAGAAATCCTGCATCATCAGAATGTTGTGGAGTATTTTGAAGCAATCTTGCCTGCGGTAGTGGCAAGTTGTGCAAGTTACACCATTTTTGTAGCAATTACCCAGCTTGGAATAGGCCCTACCTGGCATTTTCCTCAATACAATGTGGACAGCCTTTATGACTTTGGCGCAGCGATTGCTTATGGAATCGTAGGTGCGCTCATGGGGTGGCTTTTTATCGCTATATTTCGCGGTGTAGGTCGCTTGTTTGATGCCATACCCAGTCCAATCTATGTGCGGACTACTTTAGCTGGGCTAGGACTTGGTGTTTTATCAGCTTTATTTCCGCTCACTCGTTTCTTTGGTGAACATCAAATTGAAAAAATTGTTGAGGGAAACTTTCCTGTGGAATTTCTCTTGATTTTAGTTATTGCTAAAGTGTTTGCCATTAGTACGACCGTAAATGGAGGCTGGCGGGGAGGGATTATCATCCCACTGTTTTTTATAGGAGCCTGTTTAGGAAAGGCAATCGCTATCATTAATCCCGCATCCAACGAGACTTTGGCAATGATTTGTGTAATGGCTGCTCTGAATTCAACAGTTACTCGAACTCCAATTAGTACAACTCTGCTACTGGCAAAATTGACAGGATTTAGCACTTTTACACCGATTCTCTTCGCTAGTCTCGTGGGCTTCTTCTTGGCTCCCCGATCTCCCTTCATTAGCTCACAGCGTAAAGTGGATTAACCAAACGGCTAGAATTCCTCTAATAGCTCGGTGTAGCGGTGAAAAATACGTGCAATTTGCGAGTGTCGAGTCTAAAGGCTTCTGCCATTACAAATGCACCAATGGCATCAAACAACATCTAGCCGTTGATACCAGTCAGCTTGCCGTTTTTGAGCCATTGCACAACAGCCAGTGTGTCCGATGAATGTGGCTTGATTGAAATGTTGAGTCACAACCTCGATTATTTTCACACTCTGACCCGTCAATATTCCGAAGATTACCATTCTGCAAGGGCAAGGGGTATCACCCGGATAAGATCATCAGAAAAATGGGTGAGAAACCCCGTCCTTCTAGGACGGCTTTACTTGAATTTTGCTAAGACCTTCTACTATTTCAGATGGGAGGTGCTAGACTGTGAAAGTAACGCCAAAGGTGAGCATGACACTAAAAGCCTTCAGTTACCGATTCTACCCCACGCCGGAACAAGAAAGTTTGTTGCGACGCACACTGGGTTGTACTCGTTTGGTTTACAACCGTGCATTAGCTGCAAGAACTGAAGCCTGGTACAAAGACCAGAAACGGGTAGGGTACGCTGAAACCTCTTCAATGCTAACCGAATGGAAGAAAACGGAAGAACTTGATTTTCTTAATGAAGTTAGCTGTGTACCATTGCAGCAATGCTTGCGCCACCTGCAAACTGCCCTGAGCAACTTCTTTGACGGGCGGGCAAAATACCCCAACTTCAAAAAGAAACGCAATGGCGGCAGTGCTGAGTTCACCAAATCTGCTTTTAAGTTAAAAAACGGACAGGTCTACCTAGCAAAATGCACTCAAGCGTTGCCTATTCGCTGGAGTCGGATGCTGCCTGTCGGTGCGACACCATCAACGATTACGGTGAAGCTTTCACCATCTGGTAGATGGTCAGTCTCTCTGTTGGTAGATGTTGAAATTGAAGCACTACCTGTGTCAGACAGTCAAGTCGGCATCGACTTGGGAATTGCGAGTTTACTCACTCTGGGCACTGGTGAAAAGATTGCTAATCCCAAAGGATTTAAGGCAAAGTATCGAAAGCTCAGGAGAGCGCAGAAATCTTTAAGTCGAAAGCAGAAAGGGTCTAACAACCGTCACAAAGCACGGCTTAAAGTAGCGAGAGTGCATCAAGAAATTACTGATGCAAGAAAAGATAACCTTCACAAGTTAACGACTCGATTGGTGCGCGAAAACCAAAGGATTGCCATTGAGGATTTAGCTGTGAAGAACATGGTTAAAAATCGGAAACTAGCTGTTGCCATAAGTGACGCAAGTTGGGGTGAATTGGTCAGGCAACTTGAATACAAGTGCAACTGATACGGTCGCACTTTAATCAAAATTGACCGATGGTTTCCGAGTTCAAAACGGTGTGGCAATTGCGGTCACATCGTTGAAAAGATGGCGTTAAATATCCGGGAATGGGATTGTCCTAAGTGCCGGACTCACCATGACCGAGACATCAATGCGGCAAGGAATATTTTGGCGGCAGGGCTTGCCGTGTCAGTCTGTGGAGCGACCGTAAGACCCGAACAGAGTAAATCTGTTAAGGCTGGTGCGAAACCCCGTCAGGGACAGAAGCAGAAACCCAAGCAGTGATGTTTGGGAATCCCCGCCCTAAAAGTGCGGGGAGGATGTCAACAGGCTGATGCTCAAACGGTTGGCGAATGATATAGAGCCCAAATGGGTTCTATCAGAGTCCCACCGTGAATAACTGTGAAGTTTTGTCGCTTTTTCGCGAAGTGCTTCCAGGCACTGCGGTAGACTAACCTTTAATTCTCTGTGCAGGCTATAGCGGTGGCACCTCGCCGTCAAATCTGTTCACTCGCAGAGGCAGCAAATTTTTAGTGACTCGTTGGGAGCCTTTATTCAATGTCTCATTCAGTCAAAATTTACGATACTTGCATCGGCTGCACTCAATGCGTCCGCGCTTGTCCGACTGACGTTTTGGAGATGGTGCCCTGGGATGGCTGCAAAGCAGCTCAGATTGCCTCATCTCCCCGCACCGAAGACTGTGTAGGCTGCAAGCGGTGCGAAACTGCTTGTCCCACCGATTTTCTGAGCATCCGGGTTTACCTGGGAGCAGAAACCACTCGCAGTATGGGTCTAGCCTACTAAATATCGATCGACACGCCGATCGAATTACGGGCACAAAAGAGGGGGCAATTTAATCGCCCCCTCTTTTTTTGTCGCGGAATCTGCATTCTGGGGCCGGAAGAAGGTAAAAATGATAAAACTTAAGTTTTATTGCGATCGCTAAGCAGGAGTAGTACGTTAAATGTGCGGAATCGTTGGCTATATCGGCACGCAAGCAGCAAGCGAGATTTTGCTAGCAGGATTGGAGAAACTAGAATACCGGGGCTACGATTCAGCGGGCCTCGCTACCATCTCCGAAGGAGAAATTACCTGCATCCGAGCAAAGGGCAAATTGCACAGCCTCCGGGAAAAGCTAGCAGAGATAGACTCTCTGGCTCCCATCGGCATCGGACACACCCGCTGGGCCACTCACGGCAAGCCTGAAGAATATAACGCTCACCCTCACCTAGATAATAGCGGGCGAATTGCGGTAGTTCAAAATGGAATTGTCGAAAATTATCGCGAGTTGCGGAAAGAATTGAAAGCGAAGGGACATAAATTTGTTTCGGATACCGATACAGAAGTTATCCCTCATTTAATAGCTGAATTTTTGAAAGAAGCAAGAAGGGAGAAGGAAGAAGAAAAAGATAAAAAAACAGAAAAAATTGCTGATTTATCGTTTTTGGAAACCGTTTTAAAGGCGGTAAACAAATTAGAAGGAGCTTTTGCGATCGCCGTTATCTGTGCAGATTTTCCAGAGGAAATAATTGTCGCCAGACAGCAAGCTCCTTTGGTGATTGGGTTTGGTGCTGGTGAATTTTTCTGCGCTTCCGATACGCCGGCCTTAGTATCTCACACCCGCACTGTTTTGTCCTTAGAAAATGGCGAATTGGCAAGACTGACTTCGATGGGAGTGGAAGTTTACAGCTTTGCAGGGGAAAGGCTGAAAAAAAGCCCGCGCATCCTTGGTTGGAGTCCGGTTTTAGTCGAAAAACAAGGCTTCAAACACTTCATGCACAAGGAGATTTACGAACAGCCAGCCGTAGTCCGAGCTTGTTTGGAGGCTTATTTAGACAGCGATTGGCAGCCAGGAAATCCGCGCTCTCCCATCAATCTCAATTTGCCCAAGGAACTTTGCGCTGATGTCGAACAAGTTTCCATTCTCGCCTGCGGAACGAGCTGGCACGCCTCGCTAATCGGCAAATATTTGTTGGAACAATTAGCTAATATTCCGACTGCGGTGCAGTACGCTTCTGAGTACCGCTACGCACCGGCACCGCTGACAGCAAATACTTTAACTATTGGGGTAACTCAGTCGGGAGAAACGGCGGACACGCTGGCTGCTTTGGGGATGGAACAGCAGCGCCGCGCGGGTTTTACTGATAAATTCCGGGCGAGAATGTTAGGCATTACTAACAGAACCGAAAGTTCGATCGCCCACATGATGCCGCAGGTAATCAACACCCACGCTGGTATAGAAATCGGCGTTGCTGCGACTAAAACTTTTGTCACTCAGTTGATGGCATTCTATTTCTTAGCTTTGGATTTGGCGCACCAGCGGCAAACAATCAGCACTGAGAGATTGGCAGAAATTATTACTGGTTTGCGCCAGTTGCCAGCGGAAATTGAGAAGTTTTTGGAGATTCAAGAACAGTATGTGGAGGAATTGTCTCACCAGTTTACAGACACCCAAGATTTTATCTTTTTGGGGCGGGGAATTAATTTTCCGATTGCTTTGGAAGGGGCGCTGAAACTGAAGGAAATTAGCTACATTCACGCCGAAGGATATCCGGCGGGAGAGATGAAACACGGCCCGATCGCCCTTTTGGATGCGAAAGTGCCTGTAGTGGCGATCGCCATGCCAGGAAGCGTCTACGAAAAAGTGCTTTCCAACGCTCAAGAAGCCAAGGCCCGCGACGCCCGTTTAATTGGCGTTACGCCGAAGCAAGGTGTGGCGGAAGCCGAGATTTTTGACCACGTTTTGCCCGTGCCTTTGGTGGATGAATTGTTGTCACCGATTGTGACAGTGATTCCGCTGCAATTGTTGGCTTATCACATTGCGGCGCGTCGGGGTTTGGATGTGGATCAGCCGCGCAATTTGGCGAAGTCGGTGACGGTAGAATAAAGGAAGTCATTAGTCAGTAGTCATTAGTCAGTAGTTGGTTGTTGGTTGTTGGTTGTTGGTTGTTCGTTCTAATAACCAATAACCTATGCCCGATGCGCGATACCCGATGCCCGATGCCCGATGCCCGATGCCCGATGCCCGATGCCCGATACCCGATGCCCGATGCCCGATGCCCGATGCCCGATGCCCGATGCCCGATGCCCGATGCCCGATGCCCTATTCCCTCTGGCTGACTCCGCAAATTGCGGCTAACAGCAACCAGCTTGTAGTATTGAGTCGAAAATCAAACAGCGTCACATCTACAGTGTTAAAAAGCGTACAGGCGACGAAGGCTAATAAATAACTGAAAAAAATTAGGCGATCGGCCGCTCTTACATCTTGACAAACAACCTGATTTTTGCTATTAATTATAGATTTTGGATTGAACAATAAAGCATTTTCCGCTACTTCCTGTGTTGCTATTTGCTCGTGTTTGATATCTGCAGAAAAAAGCGGCCAATTCGCCAGCAGCAAAACACCCCTAGCCAAAACCCAACCAACTAAACCCAACAACAAAAGCGTTGCGGGTATCCCCGTTTCCGCAGTCAACATCAGTATCAAACTGTGAGGATGACCAAGCCATTCTTGCATCTGAGCTTGATAGAGAGGCGTAAAATTTCGCAATCCCCAACCAGTCCAAGGACGCTGCTGAGTCATCGACCAAGCAAATTCCCACTGAGTAGTTCTCAAAGTAGCTGTCGGCCGATTTGGGAACATTTCGTCGGTGAGTCTAGCCCAGAAAAAAGCCGGAACAATTCTTCGTAAAGATTGCCGCAGTGGTTCCGGGCCAAAGGCAGACAAAAAAACTGTGCTAGCTACACTAAAAACCGCAGCTAATAATTTTTTATAACCCGCATAAAATGCAAAAGCCAAAACTGCCAAAACTGCCAGACCCCAAGCATTGCGAGAATTAGTAAAAATCAAAGCAACAGCATTTCCGATCACTGCCAAACTTAAAAATAGGAATTGGGAATTGGGAATTGGGAATTGGGAATTGGTAAGTGGTGACGACTGACAACTGCCAACTGACAACTGACAACTGCCTTCTTCCATCCACAGTCCCAGTGCTAAAGTAAAAGCAATTGTCAGATAGCAAGCTAAAATATTAGCGTACATAAATACAGAAGCCATGCGGCCGGGGGGATTGCCTTTGGGTTCGAGTACCCAGCCAAAAACAGGCTGCAATTGATCGATGCCACTCCAACCTAAAAATTGCTGTCCCAGGCCTAAAATTATCACTGGGATTGAACTAATTACAATCACCCAAGACAATTGCCGCAATTGAGGCAGAGTTTGAATTAAACTGCTAAAAGCGGCAAACAATATAAAGAACGGCAAGAAATTGTACAACCCTATAAAAGCCTCGATGCGGTTGTGGGCAAAAACCGCTGTGATGACTAGCAGCGCGCTTAGAATTGCGAATCCTCGATTCAACGGGCGGCGACTAATTTGACGGAACTTTTGCTTCCAAGTGCCGGCCAATCCCAGGAATAAACCTAAAGCTCCCAAAATGGGAATTAAGGGAAAAATTAGCATCCCCACTTGGGCGAAATTCCAAGGAATTTGCAGGCGGGGATCGGGATGTTTTTGGAGGCGAGACTTGAGATTTTCGGCTGTCTGTTTGGCAGCTAATTTCAACCGATTTTTGATATTCACCCACACTCCCAATCTCAAATCTAAAATCTACAATTTACCATCGTTAAGCTAGTTCCCAAACGCATTCCGATCGCGTCAGGCGTATTTGAGCTAGGGCAAAAATGGTCGGGATAATGCGGCCGTAGTTCGTGGAAATTGATCGCCAACCCAAATCCGCTAAAAACCAAGTCCACATCACCGGGCCGACTAACGAAAATACGCTCCGCGTTGCACCGTAACGAGCCGCACTCACCGCCATACCGCGCCGCGCCGTCTGAATGGCGACATAATTTTGAAACTGGGTTGCTGCAGTTGCAGTGCCTGCAAGCACTCCTTGTTTTGCCATTTGATAGGTGGCAAAATGCAGCGCAAATTGATTGGCCATTAGTTTAAGCAGCATTGGTTTTAAGATGGAACTAACAGCTAAAGCGCTGCCGCCTTTGAACAGTAAACCCAGCGGGTCTTTTTCAGCAGAAATTGGCAGGGGTTCTGAGAGTTTAGAATCAACGATCGCTCGCTGTACGCGCAGTGTCAGCGCTTGCTGTTCATCTGCAGGTAAACGCTTCCACGCGCGGCCCATTAAGTGCAGAAATACTTCTGCCTCTAAGTCGGTGGTTGACAACTGTCTGGGATAAGGGATTTTGAGATAGCGACAAACTTGAATTAGTGCTTGTCTGTAAGTTACTTGTTGGGTTCGCCCTCTGAGTACCGTCAACCCGTCGGCTGCAAGATAGCGAAACCGCTGTTCTACGGCGTCGAGCCATGCTTCGCGATCGCGACTTTGTACATCTATCGGTGCGGGGGTTTGCACGTAATCTAAAGGGTTAAACTTGCGGCTGAACAGAAGTTCTGTTAGTTGCTGCAATTCTTCTTCTGTTGTCAATTCGAGTGCTGCTCTGAGTTCGTCCAAAATTTTGCCCTCCCCTATGCGATTTTAGATTTTAGATTTTAGATTTTAGATGACGGCTGGTTGACAACCATTAGGATTTAGGATGGGAGCATCTCATATTTGTAAAAATACTTCTTCTGGCTCCTTCCTTCTTCTGGCTCCTTCCTTCTTCTTCTTTCCTTCTGCCTCTTTCCTTCTGCCTCCTGCCTCCTGCCTCCTGCCTCAAAACTCCAATTTCTAGCGGAGGGCTGCAAAGGTGAGATGCTCCCTTTAGGATTTACCTACAGTGGCATTTTTTGATCTGGTCTTAATCATGGATTCGTGCTGTCCCTTATTCTACTACCTGGCGCAGGACGATGGCGTCGGGCCCTCGCCCGTGCTACGGCTCTTTTGAGTCATCGGTAAGGTACAAATTCAGCTCGCAGCCTTTAAGCTGATGTTTAGATTCACAAGGCTGACCGAAAGCATCCAGGATACAAGCCGCCGGATTCATCCGTCCAGAAATAAAAAACCTGTATCCGATGAAACTTGCCCCCCCAATTTATCCGTGGGGTCAATGCTTCAATCTAAAATCTAAAATCTAAAATCTAAAATCGATTGACTGATTGATTATGTTCGATGTTGCGGTGATTGGTGCGGGTATGGCGGGGCTGAGTTGCGCTCAACGGTTGCGTCAAGCTGGTTATTCTGTGGCTGTTGTTGAGAAATCTCGCGGCGCGGGGGGACGTGTTGCTACCCGCCGCCTACAGGGTACTAGGGCCGATCACGGGGCGCGGTATCTGGAACCGCAGGGGGATGCGGTGCAGGGGTTAATTGAGGTTTTGGTCGATCGGGATATCCTCAAACTCTGGACGGATAGTGTGGGAGAATTCCGACAAGGAGAAATGTTCTCTATTCCTAGTTCTTGCTATGTCGCACCTGCGGGTATGAATGCGATCGGTAAGTATCTGGCGGAGGGGGTAGAAATTTGGTTTGGCCGCCGCGTACAAGCTATTTCTACTACCACAGATAACCAAATCTGGCATCTTTCCCTAGAAGTTACTGATGACAATTTACAGACGCCTCAAGAATTGATTGCTAAGGCTGTTGTAGTAGCAATTCCGGCTCCTCAAGCTTTAATGTTTTTGAATTCGGAAATCGGTTTGAAATCTGATTTTCTTGACAAATTGCGTTCTGTGGAGTACGAACCTTGCTTTACGGTTATGGCTGGCTATCCTGCGGCAAAACAGCAAGATTTGAGCAATCTAAATCCGCCGTGGAAAGCTGTTTCTTTTCCCGATAATTCTGATTTAGCTTGGGTTGGTTTGGACAGCAGCAAACGGCTCGATCCGCAGCAGCCGGTGTTTGTGGTTCACAGCAGCGCAAATTTTGCAGAACGCTATTTAGAAGCTGCTGATTTGGAAACTGTCGGTCATGAATTGCTCGCTCGCACTTCTGAATATTTAATGCCTTGGCTGAAACAGCCGGAATGGTTGCAGGTTCACCGCTGGCGCTATGCTTTTTGTCGAAATCCTTTGCCTGTTTCTTGTTTGGCGGCGGAGGGGACTTTGCCGCTGGTTTGTGCGGGGGATTTGTGCGGGGAAGGTCAAATAGAGGGTGCTTTGCGCTCGGGTTTGGCGGCGGCTAATTGGGTGAATTCTCAGTTGCAGGATTTGCCGTTAGATTCAAGCCTAAATTGGTAATATGGCTACAAGTAATGTATTGATTTTACCTCTAACGCTATGATTGCCATCCCGTCTGGGTTTAGCCCCGAAGATTACCTTGCCCTCGAACGTGATAATACCGTCCGGCATGAATAACGAATGTCAGGAAGAAAGAATAAGGAAGTTCGGCAACGGATTGTGTCACGGATGTAACGGATGTCAGGAAGAAGGAAGAAGGAAAAAGGAAGAAAGAAGAGGGAAGAAGGAAGAAGGAAGAAGGGAAATGCAATTAAAGCAATGGTTTCAGTAGTTAAGAACGTCGCCTGGAATCGGGCGCGGTTGCTACTTCTTCCTTCTTTTTTCGGCTAGAGTTATGAAAAATTAATCTAACGACATACAACAAAATGGAATAATGGTGTGAACTCCCACTTTTCCCAATTGTTACTTTTGTGCTGTTTCCTGTTTTTCTAAGTCTTGTTCTTGCATCTGCAATAACTCGGGAACTGTTACGAAACTGTACCCTTCCTTTCTCAATCGAGCAATAATATCAGGTAAAGCTTTTACAGTTCTCGCTCGATTTCCGCCACCGTCGTGCATCAGCACAATGCCACCGGAATTTGCCTGCCTCATCACGTTGTCTATCAAAGATTCCGTAAGAGTGCGCCAATCAAAAGAATCAGCAGACCACATCACAACTGCATAATTTTTCTTTTGAGCATAAGCTGTTAATCCATTGTTTAAAATGCCTCCTGGCGGGCGGAACATCGATGTTTGGATGCCGGTCAAGTCCTCAATTAAGGATGAAGTGCGATCGATCTCGCGAGCAGCACCGTCTTCGTTATACTGAAGGTATTCATGGCTCCAAGTGTGATTGCCGATCGCGTGACCGGCTGCTGCGACCTGTTTGCCAATTTCGGGAGAATTGTGCAGGTATCTTCCTACCCAGAAGAATGTAGCCTTAATATTATTTTCCTTGAGAATATCTAGGATTTGTGTAGTTGTTTTCGGCCAGGGGCCGTCGTCAAATGTCAGGGCGATCGCCTTGTGCTGGGAGTCGAGTTTCGCGTGACTAATGGTTGTCCCTTGAAGCTGATCCGGTACGGCTGATTGAAATCGGATTGCCTGCAATTGGGCTAGAGCATTTTGGGAAAATTCAACTCGACGGGCGATCGCCTCGGAGAACTTATTAATATTGGACAGCGGCTGTTGTTCTTGCGACTGGGATACAGCCAATACTTGCGCCTGAATGGGTTCCAATGGCTGATTTGCCCGCAAGTTAATCGGCCATGTCACACCCAGCAAAAAACTTCCTGTTGCTGCCATAAAAGCAAGTATTAAAGTTTTTCGCCGCCTCCACAGCAGTTTCAATTTTGTCACGTCATTCTCTCCTTCACACCTTGTACAGTTAATTTGAGATTTTATGTTGATATCAAGTTAATCCACTTAAGAGGATAATCTTAAATTGGACAGTCCGTAAAAATGCTACTGGAAATAACCGATCGTGGGGAAGTCCGTCAGGATAAAAAAATTTAAGGTTTGTGCGCCAGAAGTCCCCTAACCCATGAAAACGCGGGATGGTTGAACTTTTTCCCCAGCCAGGGGGACGGCGCTCAAATCGGGTTAATGGCACGATATTCTCAGGGACTCAGCCCGCATCTGCCCGCGTCCCTACCTGACACTGCAAGTTGGTTTAACGTGAGATGTTGCACCATTGTCAATAAGCTTTTTAGGAACAGGCTTTTCGGCCTGTTCCACAAGAAAATCTACTCTTTGTGGAACAGGCATCTTGCCTGTTCTTGAGAATGGTGCAAGATGTGAGGTTAACCGGATTTGAGATGAGGGCGATCGCGCGCGCCCAGCGTCGTAAAATTAACTTTTAGGGCCGATTCTCTCTTTGTACAAGCCGACAATCCGATCGATAACTTCAGCAACAGTCAGATTGTCTGTTTGAATTTCCACAGCATCGGCCGCTTTACGCAAAGGTGCAACCTCGCGGGTGCTGTCTTTTTCGTCCCGCAGGGCGATGTCTTGTTCCAATTGGGCCAAGCTAATATTAGCCCGATCGGTATCTTTAAGTTCTAACAGCCGCCTGCGCGATCGCTCTTGTACCGAAGCCGTCAAAAAAATCTTCAGTTCCGCATCGGGAAACACGTTAGTGCCGATATCGCGGCCTTCTGCTATAATTCCGCCTTTTGTGCCGCAGCGCCGCTGTTCCTCCACCAGAAACTGCCGCACGGCGGGAAGTGCCGCCATTTCCGAGACGCGGGATGTCACTTCTAAACTGCGAATTGCCTCGGTTACGTCTTCGCCGTTAATCTTCAACATCTTTGATGCGGGATCGAGGTTGTATTCCAAATAACTGGAACTGATTAATTCGGCGATCGCGCATTCGTCGGAAATCGGCGTGTCTGTTTTCAATGCCAGCCAAGTCAGCGCCCGATACATCGCACCGGTATCCAGATAAAACAAGTTCAAAGCTGTTGCGGCAAGGCGAGTTACGGTAGATTTGCCTGCTCCCGCCGGGCCGTCGATCGCCACAATGGGCCGGCGGTTCCTGAGAATTATATTGTCAATCAAGCGAGTAGAGCCGACTCTGGCGGCCACGGCTAAAAGTCCCGCTGTTTCCACAACCTGCAACGGCGTCAAAGTGTCGGGCTCGACGATTTCGGCGTATTCGAGCTTGACTGCGGGTTCTTCTGCGACTGCTGCGTGGGCGGCAGCGAGTGCGGCTGCTGCGGTGCGATCCCCTGAAGCAAAAGTTTCCGAGGCTTGTTGCAGCGCGCGGTAGAGTACGGAGGCTTGCTGTTTTTGCTCTGCTGTTAAATACTGATTGCGAGAACTCATTGCCAGTCCCGACTCTTCGCGGACGATCGGACAAGCGACAATCTCTACAGGCAAGTTAAAATCCAAGACCAGCTTCCGAATAATTGCTAGCTGCTGGGCGTCTTTTTGACCGAAATAAGCTTTTGTCGGCTGCACCAAACTCAAAAGTTTAGTAACTATTGCCGCGACGCCCTGAAAATGACCGGGCCTTGCTTTGCCGCACAAAACCGATGTCATCGCCGGTGGCGGCACTACTTGGGTTAAGGATGAAAGGTGAATCTCTATCTGTTTTTGGGCGGTTTGCTCTGTTTCTGTACGCTCGACGGCTTGGTTGCCGAACATTTCGGTTGCTGAGGGAGCAAATATGGCATCAACGCCAGCTTGTTCGCACAACAGCCGGTCTTGCTCGATATTCCGAGGATAATCTTGAAAATCTTCTGTGGGGCCAAATTGCAGCGGGTTGACAAAAATGCTGACCAGGGCGATCGCATTTTCTTGCCTTGCCCGCTGGATCAAGCTCAGATGCCCTGCGTGCAAAGCTCCCATCGTCGGCACCAAACCGACTGTCAAATGAGGTGCAGCAGACTTTTGTAAATTTAAGTAGCAGCGAAGTGCTGCAATGGTAGTAAACAGGCGCACCGGTAGAATCTCCTGAAGGCATTCGGCAGAATGCAGAGTTTATTTGTCAGAATTTGTTCGAGTTGACATCTTGCACCATCTTCAAGAACAGGCTTTCCGGCCTGTTCCACAAAGAATAGTGCAAGATGTCAGTTTTATCTCACATCTTGCACCATTCTCAATTAGTTGTTTAGGAACAGGCTTTTCGGCCTGTTCCACAAGAAAACTCATTCTTTGTGGAACGGGCCGGAGAGCCCGTTCTTGACAATGGTGCAAGATGTCAGTTTTATTCTACTTTCTGCTTTCTACACTTCGGATAACTTTTGTATTCTGCCTGAGAGTAGCCTTCAGCGTCCAACAGTTGTTTGCTGCTGCGGTTCGATCACTTCGATTTCCACTCTGGCAACGCCACTGCTGATCATTCCTAGCACGCTGGCGGCGCCGGCGGACAAGTCAATGAGCCGATCGCCCACATAGGGGCCGCGGTCATTAATGCGGACGACCACAGTGCGGCCGTTGTCGAGATTTCTCACCATGACTCTCGTTCCAAAAGGCAAATTTGGGTGGGCTGCGGTCATATCATTTTGGTTGAAACGCTCGCCGCTGGCGCTGAGGTTGCCGTTAAATCCTGGGCCGTACCAGGAAGCCCAGCCGCTGAGGCGCACTTGAACTGGGCCCATAGACAGCACGGGGGGTTCTGGTTGGGGTTTGCCTGCGACTTCTTCCAGGGGTGGGGCGTTGCCCAGAAGTCGCCGGAGGCGATTGGTTGCTTGCAGGGCGTCTCGGCTAAAGTTGCTGGTGGTGTCGGGGAGGATGGTTTCGGCGTTGATGTTTACCAACTCCTCGCCGTTTGCCTGGATAATGTAGCGATCGCCTTTTTCCCACTTAACGGTAATGCTGTTGGGATCGATGTTGTTGCGGGCTAGCTGATTGAGTCTTGCTGCTAAGCTTGATGCCCGCCAAATGGGATCGGGTTCTTGGTTGCTAGAGTTGCTGGCAAGGTTTCCGACTTTGGGATTTTCTCTTGCGCCCGCTACTTTTGACGGACTGCTAGGACGGGCTTGGCTGTTGCCCGTTTCTCCCAAAGGCGTGTTTGTTTCCGGACTGGCGTTGAGAAAGGTGATGACTGGAATGTTTCGCACGTAGACTGTCGCTGCTTGTCGCCCGCCTAAGTTGTGGGGCTGAATTTTGGCGATCGAGTCTCGGGCAATTTCAGCTCTTGCTTGATACTGATACTGTCCGACTTTTTGCGCTTCGACCCGAGTAGCGTTTAACTGCCGGGACGGTTGGGTGGCAATTACTTGCTCGGACTGAGAGTTTTGGTTGTCGGCACCTGTTGCTTGTGCGTGACAAGAGGATGCCGTTCCTACCACAGGAACTAACAGGACAGCGAGTAGACCACCAACAAATTTTTCCTTCATACGTCCATTTTTGTGAATAGCCATTGCCAACCGAGATTGGAGGATTGGCCGTTTGGCGACAGGCGTCAAGGATTTCTCTCTTGCCCTTCGCCATTCCCCCGTGAGTCAAAGCAAAGTATCCGGGTGCGTTTTTGCTTTAATGCTTCCGCCCCAAAAAAATTTGGCGGAAACTTCCCTGACACTTGACAACTCATACTCGATCCGCAATTTGTGTGTTGTTCACGAACTGCAACAGACTACCACAAACTTTTGCGGTTGGGGATCGCTGCGATCGCGCTTTTCACCAAATCTTCATCAAATTTTCTCAAAACCCTCTATCATAAAACCCTTTAGTTCCAGTGCTTACAGCCGTTTCAGTCTTTACGGAAAAATTTACAAAAATTTACAAAAATTTAGTGTATTTTGTGGGCTGCCGAATGGCTAGTCTTAAAAAAGCTGTTTGTCAACTGTTATGGGAATAAACTAAAAATTAGAAGAAATCGATTTGGCGGACTTATGGATTATCGAGAAGCAGGTGTGGATGTTGAGGCGGGCAGAGCTTTTGTCTCGCGCATCGGGAGTATGGTCAAGAGCACGCACCGATCGGGAGTTTTGGGCGGATTCGGCGGGTTTAGCGGGTTTTTCAGCGTCCCGGAGGGTTTAAAAGAGCCGGTGATGGTTTCGGGGACGGACGGCGTTGGGACTAAGTTGAAATTGGCCCACAATCTCGATCGGCACGACACCGTAGGTATCGACTTGGTGGCGATGTGCGTCAACGACGTGCTGACATCCGGGGCCGAACCCCTCTTTTTTCTCGATTATTTGGCCACGGGAAAGTTAAATCCCGAACAATTAGCTGCGGTGGTGGCCGGCATTGCTGACGGTTGCAAGCAAGCGGGCTGTGCTTTGCTCGGAGGGGAAACGGCAGAAATGCCCGGTTTTTACCAAGCGGGTGAGTACGATTTGGCGGGGTTTTGTGTGGGTATTGTGGAAAAGAGCAAATTGTTGGACGGTTCGCGGGTGCAGGTGGGAGATGTGGCTGTGGGGCTGGCAAGTTCGGGCGTGCACAGCAACGGTTTTAGTTTGGTGAGAAAAATTGCGGGCGATCTCGGTTTTGATTGGCATTCTCAACCAGAAAAATTGGGCGGCAAAAGTTTAGGCGAAGTCCTCCTAACTCCGACTAAAATTTATGTGAAACCAGTCCTCGAAGCAATTAAGAGCGGTTTAGAAATTCACGGCATGGCTCACATTACGGGCGGCGGTTTGCCGGAAAATTTGCCCCGCTGTTTGGGAGTTAATCAATCTGTGAAAATTGACAGCAATAGCTGGCAAAATTTGCCAATTTTCCAGTGGATTGCTGAAGCGGGCCAAGTTGCTACAGCAGATATGTTCAATACTTTTAATATGGGGATTGGGTTTGTGCTGTTGCTTGATTCCAGGGAAGTAGAACAGGCTGTTAAATGGTTTGAGTCTCAGGGAATTGGTGCTTGGGCGATCGGGGAAGTAATTGAGGGGAAAGGAGAATTGATAATGGGTAACGGGTAATGGGTAATTAGTAAGAAGCAATCGCCGAGGTGAAGATTGCTTAGCTTTGTTCTATGCACTAACAGACAATCTCAACCTGCCTTCATCTGTGTATATCTGCGGTTAAATTTATAATTTTGAAAGTAACCGCAGAGGACGCAGAGGAGATAGAGAAAAAGGAATTCACAACAGATGACTGGTTGCTACAATTTTTAATGAAATTGAAAAAAGCTATTGTGCTTTTAAATACGGTATAATTCAAAATTACTTCCGTGAATTAATATAAAAGCTTTCGCCAAACGTTTAAATTAATTGAAGATCTATACTATTTATTACATCGACTATGAAATGAAGGATTGTTAATTGTTGAAGGGAGAAACGATCACAAACCAAGGTAATGTTTGTATCACAGTTTAAATAAAAAATAGCTTATTAGGCTTGTACCTGACTCAAATTTTCCAAAAAGTCCTGCACAACTAGATCCGGTTGTTCGCTGCATCGGGTAGGATCGTAATGTTTGACAAGACAGATGCCCGAATCTCTCAAAAGTTGATCGCACATTTCATCTTCTGTTGCGTTTGGATGGGATGATGCACGGTCAATTTTCAGTATCCCTAGCTTGTTTTGGTGGAAGATCAGAAAGTCAGCTTGTTGGTTTTGTCTCCCTGCGGGTGTTGCGAGTCGCAGTTGGGAGTTGGGGATGAAGAGGGTGGAAGTGCGATCGAGTATTTCGGCAATTTTCACTTGTGCGTCGGAGTGAAGGCGAAAACCATTCCAGTTAATTTCGTTTTCAGAGTAAGCCTGAGTTTCCTGATTGTGTTCATCTTCAATATCTGTGAATTCTTCAGATGATGCTGTGTTGTCATCCGGTGCGATCGATCCTTTGTAGTCAGCTTGAGACAAATCTGTTTCAATGAAGTTAGCAACTACTCTAGCTCCATTTAAGTTCGCACCACTTAGATTTGCACCGCTGAGGTTAACTTCGATCGTCAAATTTCGCTGTAAATTCACTTTGTGTCGTCGCGTGTATCGTTTTAAGACTGACTGAATATTATCTTTTTTGACTTTCTCTCCAAAGGCTTCAGATAGTTGTTTCCAGAGCTTAGCACCAGCATCTTTGATATAATCTGAGTCATAGCCTGCGCTTTTAGCAATTTCTATATAAGACAGTCCATCCCAAGATTGCCGAAACACTAGCTCTTGAACTTTATTGAGACTTTCGTAGTCTAGTACACTTTCTACAAGTGTTATTGCTTCCTCAACTGTCATTTGTTAAACTCCCTAAACAATGAAACGTTCATGTTGGCGTAACAGTTAGCGACACCCCTATAGATGAAATCCATCGTCAGATATAGATTTTACTGCAATTAGTCAAGAATATTACTTTTTTATTACTTTTTTATTACTTTTTTATTACTTTTCCCACTGTTAAAGCTCATATAGATTCGTTATGGTGTTAATAATTTAAACGAGGAAAGTTCCATGATTGCTGTAGTTGACCCAATTAGTCTCATGGTTATTGGTTCTGTTGTTGGAGCTATAGCTGGTGGTGTGCGGGGTGCGGCAAAAGACACTAAAGATCCTGTTAAAGGAGCTTTGAAAGGAGCTGCAACAGGTGCTATTATTGGGGGTACTTGCGGATTAGCAGGTCAGCAGCCTCCCAAGCAGTCCTAGATATAGTCTTTGGGATTGCGTTAAATACTTGTAGCTAATCACACTATGGAGGTTTTATGATCGCGATAATTGACCCTATTACCGCTACTATAGTCCTCTCTGCCATAGCAGGAGCAGTAGTTGGACAGAAAGGCAAGAACATTATTGATGGATTAGGTGCAGCTAACACTGCTACTAATTTTGAAAAAGGGGTGGAATCTTTAGAAAGAGAAAGCACTAAAGATCGGTAAAATCATTGATTGATTATGTTAGAATTCCCAATTATTTGATTGGGGATTCTGTATTCTATATTAAAAATTTTTAACAATAAAGATAATTGCGATCGCTAGTGCGATCGCTCAACTATTAACTACTTCCAAACCCGTATCTTTAGCTACTTGTTGCGCTACAATTTCCTCCAAAGTAGCAACTCTCTCCCACTCAGACTCTATTGGCTCAAACTGACAGTAGCAAAGGATGATTTCATCCCAATCGCAGTCTTCGCCAACAGCAGGATAGCACTGTACTTTTGCGACTAACCAGTCGCTTTGGCGGTGGTAAATTTCTCCGTCTGCGAAACGTTTAGACTCTCCCAAGCGATCGCCAATTTTAGGGAGAGTTCGGTTTCTGGAATAATCCATCTCTTCGTGCAGCAAGTAAGTGCCCGAACCTATTGCATCAAGCCTTTTTTCCCATCCACTCTGAGCACCGTCAGTGCGGTAAATCTTCAGTGTTGGCTTGCTTTTAAGCGAGTTAATCTTGGTGGTCATACCACAACTCCTGAAAGTAAATCTCTTCTCCTACAAACTCGCAGTCTACCTTCAAAACAGGATCGTTATTAGGAATAAATCTCTGGTAATCCCAGCCGTATTTTTTAGCCATTTCCGCGCATTTATCTGGATCGGTCGCCGGTTTTGTAAATCGCTTTTTCTTGGAAGGGTAAGTTTCGGACATTTTACCACCCTGGAATTGAACGCCGCAGCTTAATTATACCGCCTTTTCTTTAGACGATCGCAACTGTCTAGTATTAAATAAAATTAAATTAGTGAAACAAAAAGGAGCGATCGCCTTTCAGCAAACACGCCAAATAATTACGATCGCCCTTTTTCATCTCAACATTCTCTGACAAAGGGCGATCGAGCTTTTTGAAGTGCGATCGCTCCCACGTCGTTTACCACATAAACAGTTCTTTGTCAACATAAACATATTTCCCCAAAACCGTCAGCGGCATCATCTCCCCGCTGCCAAGTAAATCAATTGAAACCCCATCTCGAATCAATATTTTAAACAATTCCTCGTCATCTTTTATCAAACTAGCATCTAATTCAATAACTTGACCTTCTTCCCTCATTACCTCCAACAAATCCGAAGTAGATACCTGAAATATTTCCTGATTATTACACCGCGCCGTCCAGCAATTGCCGTAACTGCCCGTAGCTTCAATATCAGATATTTCCCATTGCTTTAAGAGATAATTTTTGTCTAAATACTCAAGAATTTTTGCAACTCTCAATTCCAGTTTTTCTTCGGCTTCGCAGCAAAGAGTCACAGCCCATTTTTGACCGATATTAGAAGTAATAGCCAACTTTTCACATTCCATAATGCTTCCGGGATTCTACTTCTAGTAGAACTTCACTCTTCAGACTCAGACTCAAAATCCACGCGATCGTAAATATCACCTAACCGCATCTCAAACTCCACACAACTCAATCTCAACACCGCATCAGCACCATCATACTCAGACAAAACCCACTTATTATCATCCGTCTTAACAAACTGTTCGACGTGCATCTCGTATTGATCGATCAAAACATACTCTCGAAAAGTAGGAATCGTGCGAAAAAGTTTAAACTTGCCACCTCTGTCATAATCCGCCGTCGATTCCGATAAAACCTCAGCCACCATCACCGCATTAGTAATCGTATCTTTCCTAGCCTCCGCAAACTCCAACTTCCCCGCAACCAACATCACATCAGGATAAGTACAAACTTGCTTCTGCGGTATCCACAAACGCAAACCTAAAGCAAATAAATGATAATCTCTCTGTTTTTTCAAAGCGAAGTTCAAAGGAGCAATCAAATTACCTACTATCAGGTTGTGATTGGCGGAATCAAGCGCCATTGGTAATATTTTACCGCTATGATATTCACTTTTATACTCTGCTGCCTCTTCTAATTCAAAATACTCCAATGGAGAGTAATAAGGCTGTGCTTTCTCGATTGCTTCGCGTATTTCTGTTAAGGCCGTCATAGTAAATCCTCGGACGATCGTACTTACAATTATATAGCATATGACCTGTGTATGTAGTACCTATAATCTGATGGCAAGTAAGGTGCGTCGCTATCTAGAATCTGCAAGTTATATCGAAAATATCGCAGCGACGCACCCTACGAATTAGCTACTACGACCAAAGAAACCGGGTTTTTTCCCGAATCTGCGTCCTACAACGAAGTATTTCGTAAAAAACCCGGTTTCTGAGCCTCCATGAATCGAAACTACAGCTCACAAATCCTCATCTTGTGTTTCCATTACCTCTCCTTCAAACTCAAAACCCCGCTCCATACCATCAAAATACTTGTCAAAATTAGGCTTGATCCACAGTGCAGCTTCCCCGTGCCCCAACTCCACAGCTTTATCAATTACCTCCTTCCAATCCCTCAAAGAAAATCCCGTCGCTTCCATCGTCTTGAAACAATCCCAAACAAACTTTGGCACCGATACCGGCGACACCGCATATCTCAACAATTCCTGTGCACCTTCTGGCAAAATAATCAGATTTCTGGCAACTACGATCGTACCTATATCTTCTTCCCTTTCCCCCTGCCAATTCACTTCGCCATTTAAAACATAACCCCAAGGTTTAAGAAAATTGTCGATCAGATACTGCAACCATTCGACATAATCATAAAACTTTTCTACACCGCTCCATTTAATCCCGCCGCCGTCAGCAGTAGGAATCCACTTACACCACAATCCGGGCTGAGTCTTCGGCGGGCGGTTGTAATCGACAACGGAAACTTCCGAATCTTCATCCCATTTTTCATTCACAAAATAGCAGCCTTCTTCGCCCACAGGCAAACCAACTGCTTCTCTTGCCGAATCGGGAATACTTTGCAAAATAGCAGGATTTCGCTTCATCCGTCTAGTCCGAGAAAACTCCAATAAGTAAATAGCTTCGCTGTCTAATAACCGTTTGTTTAAATGAAATATTCCGTCAAATGTTGTAGTGTATCCCATGATTTCGACCTATTTATAAATGTAGGGTGTCGAAGTCCAACTCAGAAGAAAGTTTATTGTTTGTGGAACGGGCTTCTAGCCCGTTGCTGACATTGGTGCAAAATGTGATTTTCATATATTTCACTATTCTGAAGAACGGGCAAGATGCCCGTTCCACAAGAATATTGAGTCTTTGGGGAACGCCTTCCAACCCTACTTAGTCTTGTCCAAACTCCGCGACTCCAACCAAATAGGAATTGCAATCCAAGCAACTGCTAACAGCAAAGCAAATACCGCAAATTGAGCAGCCCAAGCTACCAATTTCTCTAAAGACACAACTTGTCCCAAGAAGTAGGATAAACTCACCATTACAGATGCCCAGCTTGCAGCACCCAGAACATTGAACAGCGAAAATTTCCAAAAAGGCATTTCTGCAATACCCGCTAGGGGGCTAGCAAAAATTCGCAGCAGTGCAATGAAACGACCCAAAAATACGGCTTTAGCTGCATTTTTGCTAAACTGTTCTTTTAAGTCAAACAGTTGTTCTTCTCGAAAGCGGAAAAATTGTCCCAGCTTCAGCAGGAGTGGCCAGCCGCCGTACCTGCCGATCGCATAACCAAAATTTCCCCCCACAGTCGCACCCGCGATCGCACTGCCGAGCACAAACCAGTAATTCAGTTCCCCACTGCCAGCTAAAAACCCGCCAGCAATCGTAATAGTCTCGCCTGGAAGAGGAACTCCCAGATTTTCCAGCAAAATTCCCAGAAATACTGCCCAGTAGCCGTAATCGCGCGCAAACTGCTGAATAGTCTCTAACGATAAAAACTCAAAAGACATTCGATACTGCCTTCGTAAACTTTTGCAAAGCTCAATACATTTATATATTGGCTCGATTCAGCCAATAGTGCAATCTTTCGCTGTGATGAAAAACACACTGTTGTCGCGATCGCTGGCCCCACTAAAAATTAGCCTTTCAGGCATACTAGAGGAATAGGTGCGATTCGTTGAAACGTGAATCACGGTGAAAGTCCGTACATAGCGTTTCCAGCCACAAGGCTGAACTCTCGGACTGATAAGGGTGCAAGTCCCTTCTACCAGACTCAGGTATGACTCCCTATCTGCCCACACCGACCAAGCTCGATTCTTGGAGAGTGAAGCTGGGAACAGGACGCAATCAGACATCTAATGTGAGGTGACACTGGCGTTAATGGGGAGTTCCAATGGTGAAATAGAGCCTATAAAAGTAACTTATCTGGGAGCGGGACACAGACCAATCTCCCGACTCTACTGGAGTTTTATACCCGCCGAATATCTGTTCAATATCGGCAAGAGTCTAGGGTATCCAGCAGTTAAATTGGCTACACCTAAAGGAACAATTAATCTAACCGAGGGAACGAAGAAAAACGAACTGAGGGTCAAGGGGAAGTCGAACCCCGAGTAGGCTAGACGAGCAGCGGAACCCCCTTAGTTCGGGTAGGACAGACCGTAATTGGTCTGAGGTGTTCAGAATACACAAACTGGAGCAGAGCATGATTAGGCACAACAGAAATGTTAGTGAATCTTGGAAGACATTACCGTGGAAGAAATTCCGCCGTAATTTATTCCGCCTACAAAAGCGCGTGTACAAAGCGATTCAGGTTGGAGACAAGCAGAAAGCGAAGTCCCTTCAAAAGCTAATTCTGAAATCTACGGCTGCAAGAATGTTGGCAATACGTCAAGTAACTCAATTAAATGCTGGCAAAAAGACTGCGGGAATCGATGGAAAAGCCTCACTCACATTTGAGGAAAGGTTTGCTCTGGGTGAAGAACTCAGAGCCAAAAGTAACAACTGGAAACACCAGAAGTTACGTTCAATACCAATCCCTAAAAAGGATGGGAGCACCCGCCTCCTTAAGATACCGACTATCGCCGATAGAGCGTGGCAATGCCTCGCAAAATACGCGCTAGAGCCAGCACACGAAGCAACTTTCCACGCCCAGAGTTATGGGTTTAGAACAGGAAGGTCGGCGCACGACGCGCAGAAAAAACTGTTTCACAATCTACGCTCTAACAGCTACGGAATAGAAAAACGGGTTATTGAACTCGATATCGAAAAATGCTTTGACAGGATAAACCACACCAGCATAATGGAACGACTCATCGCCCCAAGAGGCATCAAGACCGGAATACTCCGCTGTCTAAAATCAGGAGTCAATCCAGAATTTCCCGAACAAGGAACCCCGCAAGGGGGCGTGGTAAGTCCATTACTAGCCAATATTGCTCTCAATGGGATTGAGGAAATACACCAATCAGTTCGCTATGCGGATGATATGGTAATAATTCTGAAACCTAAAGATGATGCGAAGGCAATACTTGATAAAATCAGCGAATTTCTGGCAGAACGAGGTATGAAGGTTAGTGAAAAGAAAACAAAGCTAACGGCTACGACAGATGGGTTTGACTTCCTCGGTTGGCATTTTAAAGTGCAAAACAACGGGAAATTTAGATGCGTTCCATCAGCGGACAATTTTAAAACGTTCCGTCAGAAGGTAAAACACATCGTCAATAACTCGAATTATGGAGCCACGCTCAAGGCTGAGAAATTAGCCCCTGTGGTTAGAGGCTGGAGAAATTACCACCGCTACTGTAAATTGGATGGGTCACGGTTCTCACTGTGGTTCATCAAAAATAGAGCCTTCAAGGTATTCAACAAGGAAGTAAAACAGAATCGCTATACTGTCGAGAAGTTGATAGAAAAAGCGTTCCCGGCGATCCCCCACTCCGAAAACAAATTTGTCAATGTCAAAGGAGAGAAATCACCCTACGACGGAGATATAGCCTACTGGAGTGAGCGTAACAGCAAACTCTATAACGGCGAAACCTCTAAAGCTTTAAAACGGCAAAACCATAAATGTGGAAAATGTGGCTTAAAAATGCTAGGCGATGAAAAGGTACATCTGCATCATGTAGATGGTTGCCATAGTAATTGGAAAATAAATAACCTTCTAGCGGTTCACGAAAGCTGCCACAATTATCTCCACATGAGCAAAGGCGCAAGCCAAGAACATCGGGAGCTGGGTGCGAGGAAACTAGCACGCCCAGATCTAACTGAGAGGGGCGGGGAATAATATCCCCCCTCGACTCAACCAGAATTGTTGCGGTTGCGTTCCGCGCGATCGCTAGCCAGTTTCCTACTAAATTTATCACAACGGCTCTCCCCACCGATTCCCACAAGGGCGATCGCCAATCCTAAAACATACGCTGAAATCCCCTGAGTCTCTCAAGAGAGTCAGCAACTAAACTAACTTATTCATACTTTACGATCGTAGGATAACTGCTATGGAATCTCCCAACTTCAACCCACCCATCGTCCTTCAACCTCACAACTGCCTCGACTCCCAAGCCGGCTGCCTCCTCCAGCAACAGCTAGCCGAGATTGTGCCCGATCGCCACAAACTCTGGGTAATAGACATGGCCGCCGTAGATTTCATCGACAGTTCCGGGCTGTGTGCCTTAGTCGGCGGACTCAACGCCGCCCGCCACCGGGGATGCCGCCTCGTCATCTGCAACCTCTCAGCAACAGTCAGGCTAATATTTGAAATTACTCAACTCGACCAACTCTTTGAAATCTTCGACAGTTTCGAGCAAGTTATCTCCACTGAAACTCCGGCTTTAGTGGCTTGATTAAAATTAGCTGCCCAGTTCAAATCTCAAGTTTCCAAGAGGCTTCCAGCAACCGCAGAGCTAATTTCAATATCATAAATAGGTTGATTTGTCAAGCAATACCAATGACAAACAAATAAATCCGGCACTTGAACGCCGACAGAAGCGATCGCAGGTGCAGCCGGAAAAGGCCAAAGTCGATCGAAACAAATCCTTTCCCCTACAAACCCGAACTGCATCAAATAAGTCGCCGGCGGCGCATTTAAAAGATTTAGCAAGCCGTAAGCCAACTCATACAACTGCTGTCGCCAAACATCCGACAAATGCACCGGTTGAGAGTAACTCAACTCGCCAGACTGCTTAGAAGGTTCCCCACCGATCACCTCAGCATACAGTGGGCCCTTTGCCGTCAACACCACAGGCAGCCAAAAATTGCCACCGCCGACGGGAAAAAGCAACTCCTGGGACACTCGATCGCGCGCCGCCGAAACATTGCTACAAAATCGAAACACATCTTGAGCAGGAAAAACCAGATTTTCTGGCACATCCAGCGTCAAAGGACAAAAGATCGCCCCACCCGGAGCGATCGCGCCAGAATGGAGTTCAGAAACCCCACAGATATTGACTTCAGTTAAAGGATCAGATTGAGCGATCGCCGCCTTGAGACTTGGGGCCGGATCTTTCTCACCACCCGCCACAATCAAAACCTTAGACATTGCCAAAGCTCGGCATTTGAATGCCCCGATCGTCCGTTTCATCGACGCTCGGCAGATCCAAGCCCTTAGCCTTGCGGCTCCGCACAGCGAGACGGTAAGTTACGCTTTGCAACTCAGTGTGCAACTGGCGGTTTTCCTTTTGCAATTGCTCCAACTTTTCCTTAATCGGATCGAGCCGCTCGGCAAACTTCTGGCGGTAAACCCCCGGCAATTCCTGAACCACCTGTTCTAGCATCCGAGAGCGATCCGTCAATTCTTGCACCGACTGCCGCAGTTGGTAAACCTCAGCATCCCGTTCGGCGATTTGTTCCTGATAAAAACTCACCTGTTCTTCAACAGCTTGGAGTTGTTCCCGCATTGCCTGCATTTGAGCTTGGTGGCGATCGGAAACTTCCGGCGCTGGCACAAAACTCGAATTTCCCTTCACCAGCCGGAAAAGTTCTTGAGACAACTGCTGCACCAATTGGTCGCGCATTTGCAGCTCTTCGGTGAGACGAGATACCTCTGATTGCAGTTCTTTTGAGCTTACAAGTTTAGTTTGATTCATAAAAATGCTCCTCGGTAAGTGGGAAAATCAGAGGCTTGAGCCCTGAGAGGTAAACGACACGGGCGGTTTCAATATATTCGACGGAGTTTATCCTGAGCGAAGCCGAAGGGCGAGCGTGACCACAGGCTTGAATCCGCTTTCCCCTCCGGCGAGGGGTAGAGGGGTATAATTACCCCTCTGTGGAGATATGGTTATCTCCGGCTCCCTTTCGGGGTAATGTTCGCTTCGCCAATGTTATAAGAGCTTGTTAAGCTTGCAGCACTGCCTCAGTGACCTTAAGGCTGTTTAACTACAAGCGACAGATCGGAAAACTAGCGTCGCATTCTCCGGTGTCATGACCCAAATAACGTAGACCTCTAAAGTCTTAGGCTGGTCAGTACAGCTTGCTCAATCAGTCGCGACCAAGCTCAGTCCCTTTAGGGCTGGGTTACTGACAATGACTCTCAGCTTTTACGATTGAATATAGTATATATCTGCTCTTTAGGATATCTTTCCATTAGCACAGAGGCAAGAGGCACTTGGCAATTTTTGAGCTGGTTGCGAGAGTTTGATGCTCGATCTTTACCACAACCCAGGCGATGGATCAACCGTTCGAGAGATCAACGCTCAACTCCAATCTCATTAATCGCAGCCGAAAGCACTTGACCAGCTTCGTCCACGGTGCTGCCAAAACAGATAATGCCGTCCTCGTGACCGGCCATCGCCAGAATTTTGCGCTCCGCCAAATTCTCCTCCTCAAAAAGTCTAAACATTTCTAAGGCCATCTGGGGAGTGCCGTAAGGTATTTCTTTTCTAGTAGTAGGAATCTTAAACAGCATTTGCTGCCATAGCTTAGGATTGTGGACGTGAATAATCGCGCCCACCTCCTCTCTCTGAAGGTACAGGGCCCCGTGAGTCAGGGACTCCGACGAAGCTTGTACGGGGCCCCGGCAGCCGAGGAAATTTTGTTCTAAGTTAAATTCGGTAACAGTACAGTAGAATTCTGGTCCCAGAGTTTTCAAGTGTGCAGTCTGGGTTCCCGAAATCACGAATTGGCCTGAATTGCCGAGTCTGACGCTGACGTTGCCAAACCCTATGCCATTTTCGTAGACGCCAATTAATCCCCAAGCGTGGAGCCGATCGCGCCAGTCCATCAAATCTGCTATGTTCCGGGCAGCTACAGGGTCTGCTTCTTCCCAGTCACAGCGGTACTTAACGACTCCTTCATCCATTTTTTTGTTTTATCAGACACTACTCTGACACGACAGACATGGCCCAAGCTGAGACTTAATCGAAGTTATCAAGAAGTTGTCAAACAGCTTTTTTTGCCTGCTGCCTTATGCCTCGGTGCATAAGTGCCTTAACTAATCTACATTCCAGTGTCGCCGTAATTAGCGACCGACATTAGCAAAAAGTAAGCTAGGAAAGAAGAACCAATTATTTCCAAAATCATGATTTAGCCTCTCGGTTATTACAAAAGTTCAATGTGAAAATGTACCCTTTCAGTCGGGGAGTTTGATTCTAGGCTTTTGCCCGATCGAGTTTCTGATGTGAAACTACATAACATCCCTGAATCGCTTATTGTTCTATACTACAGCATTTCTACTGAGTTTACTTCTAACTTAAGAAATATTTAAGGATAAAGTACCCTTAATCCGGTAAGTCCGGTAAAAAGCAACCGTAGATTTACTTATTTTTTATAATTGTACATATATTTAAGCAAAAAGCAAGCGGAACACAAAAATTTTTTTTTAGCCAGTCTGGGACGAACTGGCACAATCTTCGGCTGCTCTACGTTAGTCAACACCTATGTCTATCGAGCAATTTTTAGCTCCGGGGCATCCTACAACCTTAGAAACCGGGTTGAGCGTAATATCATGTCGGGTAAAATCACCGCAACGCCAGCTCGCGTCGGCGGGTTCACCAAAATCTGTAGTATTAGTATAAGTTATAGATCCCCTAAACCCGCGCCTACCTAGAGGGGGATAGTCGATCGACCGAACCTGATATAATCCTATTAACTGAGAGGTTGCACCATTCTCAATTAGTCTTTTATGAACAGGCAAGATGCCTGTTCCACAAGAAAATTTATATTTTGTGGAACAGGCATCTTGCCTGTTGCTGACAATGGTGCAAGATATCAGATTAAGAAAAAAACAAGCCGATCGAGCAGTGAGGGCCCGATCGGCTAAATTTTTCTGTGAAGCGCGATCGCCCCAGCCCTTTAAATGTGGAAGTGATACAAGATGCTGCCGTCGTCTTTAATTTCGCAATTGGCATTAAAGACTTCAGCTTGTTGGTTCAAAAAACGCTGAGCCACATCCGGCGACAGCCGCGTCTCCATCGCAAACCGCACCAGAGTGATTTCGCCCCGGCCTTCTTTGATCAGTCGGTACAAAGCACTTTGGAGCCTTTCGCTCTCTTCTCGTTGAAAAGCTGCTTTGTACCTCCAATCCGCCACCGAAGGAATCAAACCGCGGCTGACCAAAATCGCCAACAGCAAGCCAATTCCCAAAATCAGAGGCACTGTCGGATCGCTCGTGGGCGTCGCCACAATTTGTGGCACTGTAGCAGCGGCCAAACTGCTAACCATTTCTTTTTCCGACGCTTGCGTATCCGCCATTGCAAGCTGAGTTTTGTTGTAAAAGTCTTGCTGAAGCTTCATTTGCTGCAACAGGCGAGCGCGCTCTCTTTCGTATTGGTCGAGTTTTTGCTGAGCTTGTTTCAGGTCTTGAGTGACTTGTGCCAAGCGTTGGTTGAGCGACTGATTGACTGATTGCCACCGATATCTGTTAATCAGGCGGCTTTTTTCAACCATGCCCTTCATCAACATATCCGCCGTTTGGATTGCTTGCTGCTGATCGAGCGAGCGATACCCAACCACAATTTCTAGGGGTTGTTCCGCCTTAGAAATCTTGACACTAGCATTTTGTCGAACTTGCTGGGGCGAGAGCTTAACTGCATCTGCCACTGCTTTGACAACATTATCTGCTAGGAGAACCTCCGGGGTGAGTTGCTCTCCCTGCTTGAGAATTGTCGTGCCCGTGGTCGAAAATTTGACTGGCGGATTATTAGAAGTGAGAGTGCCTTGAGCCATGAATCCGGGGGGCGGGGCGAGGCGGTAGGCCAGGGCGCCTGAAATACCCATAATTACAGCAAAACTGCCTAGGGCAATCCATCTGTATTGATTTGCTGAAGATCTAAAACGTAAATTTCCCATTTTGATAGTCAAGTCATAACATTCGCTTGCCGCAGCTACTGCCAAACGCCAGAGCGATCGTTTCTTTCTGGTTAGTCCAATTGACTGCTGAAAATTTTCTCAGTTTGTACCTAAAAGCTATTAGCTTTTGAGAGTTGTCAATATTCATGAGTCCAAAAAACCGATCGCGCTTTTATTTGATCCGAGCTATAACTTCAGTTTTTGTCCTTAATAATTAATCTGTAACAAGGCTTCTGGAAGTCTACTGGCCTCAGACTAGCACTCAGGCGTGCGAGAGCCTCGCCTCCCCGTGTTTGTTGACATTCAAAACTGTCTCCTTTTCACCCTTGGCAATCCTCCAATTATCTTACGTCTTGGCGTCTTGCGGACGCGGTTGAAGAATAAAAAAAACCTTAAATACTGTGCCTAAAAACTTAACAAGCAAGAATTATACCATGCAGTTAAGAGTTTGCTGCATATTAAAAAAAATTGTGGATCGGGCCGCGAGACCCGATCCACATATTCACATAACAATTATGGTTCGATCGGTTGATGGTTCGATCGAGCTCACAAGGGCAAATGTTCAGAAGCCGATCGGCAAAATAAGACCCTCGCGGGCCATGACAGCCTTCGGAAAAGCGATTTGCACGTCTTCGGCGATGCGATCGAGAAAATCGTCAGTGTGAGCCGGATCATGGTGAAAAATCACCACTCGTTTCACCCGCGCCTCCTTAGCCATTCTCACCGCTTCCTGCCAAGTCGAGTGTCCCCAACCCACCTTCGGAGACTTGGGGTTGTGATATTCCTCGTCTGTGTACATCGCGTCGTAAATCAGCACGTCCGCGTCGAGGGCTAAGTTGTAGACATTCTCATCTAGCCGATCGGGAAAATGTTCAGTATCCGAACAGTAAACAACAGATCGTCCCTGCCAAGTCACCCGATATCCCATAGCAGTATTGGGGTGATTCAGAGATCCCGTCCTAATCTCAATATCGTCCAGCATCATCGTCTGGTTGTGATTGAGTTCGTAGAAATTCAAATCTGCCTGCAAACCCATCAGCGGTATCGGCGAATTCGAGTGGAGCACCCGTTCTACGAAGTGCCTTTTCATGCAATCTCCATCCGGCGGAGTCGCCCCGTAAATATCAAAGCTATTGCCGCGGATAAAAGCTGGGGCGAACAGCGGGAACCCTTGAATGTGATCCCAGTGATAGTGAGTAAAAAACATATAAGCTTGCACAGGCATTTCTTGCACCAACTGGTCTCCCAGCATCCGCAAGCCTGTTCCGCCGTCAAAAATCAAGCGTTTGCCAGCGACGCGCATTTCCAAACAAGAAGTATTGCCGCCGTAGCGAACAGTTTCTTGTCCGGGTGTCGGAACACTGCCCCGCACGCCCCAGAACTGTACTACAAAATCATCTATACCTTTTATTGATTCGGAGGGTTGAGGGCAATCAACGGGAGTTGCCGCTACTGAGGACAAGCTGATTTCCATTTTAAAATTCAGGCTTTAAGGTTCCACATTGTCCGTGATGGCGCAGCAGATGATCGCACAACACTAAAGCTACCATCGCTTCCACCATTGGCACAGCTCTTGGCAAAACACAAGGGTCATGCCGTCCCTTGGCAGCCAGCAGCGTTTCTTCGCCTTCTCGGGTAACTGTGCGCTGCTGCTGGCGAATTGTCGCAGTCGGCTTGAATGCCGCCCGCAAAATGATATTTTCGCCGTTAGCAATGCCACCCTGAATTCCGCCAGAGCGATTCGTTACTGTACGAATTACACCCTTATCATCAGTATAGTATTCATCATTATGTTCGCTGCCCTTGAGCAGAGTCCCGGCAAACCCGGAACCAATTTCAAAGCCTTTGCTGGCGGGCAAGGACATGATGGCTTTGGCCAAGTCGGCTTCGAGTTTGTCGAATACGGGCATTCCCAGCCCTTTGGGTACGTTGCGGGCGACGCATTCGACTACACCGCCGATCGAATCTCCGCTGTCGCGAACTTTTTCGATCAGTTCAATCATTCTTTCGGCACATTCGGCATCTGGACAGCGGACGATGTTGCTTTCTACTTGTTCTAAGGTAACAGTGTCCGGGTCGGCGACACATTCTAAGTCTTTGATGCGTTTGACGTAGCCGACTATTTCGACTCCTGCTGCTTGTTTGAGAATTTTTTTAGCGATCGCCCCTGCTGCTACTCTACCTATTGTCTCTCTCGCCGAACTGCGACCTCCGCCTTGCCAGTTACGAATTCCGTACTTAGCATCGTAGGTAGCATCAGCGTGGGAAGGGCGGTAGGTAGTCGCCATTTCTTCGTAGTCTTGGGGGCGCGTGTTTTGATTGCGGACTAAAATGGCGATCGGCGTTCCCAAAGTTTTGCCTTCAAACACCCCCGACAGAATTTCGCAGGTATCTGCTTCTTTGCGGGGCGTAGTAATTTTGCTTTGGCCGGGGCGACGGCGATCGAGTTCGGCTTGAATTTCCGATGCGTCGATCGACACCAGGGGCGGGCAACCGTCAATTACTACTCCGACACCGCCGCCGTGAGATTCCCCAAATGTCGAGATCCGAAATAAATGCCCAAATGTGTTCCCCATGATGCTTTAGCCTGACACCTAATAATTTTTAGCTTAAATGGAATAGAGATTTACTGTATTTATGAAAAATATACCATTGACGAGTAGGCGACCGGCGATCGCCCCACAGCATCACTCCCTTCCCACCCCTAGAAGAATATCTACCAGGGAGAGAGGGAGAGACAGAGAATAGGAGATCTCTGGAAACACACTTAAATTCATCCGTGTATCCGTGTCCGAATCCGTGTTGTGCCTTCCTTCTTCTTTAGTCTTCGTGTTCTTCAAAAGGATCTCTCAATTCCTTAGCGGGAGGGCCGAAAGCCGTGTAGATCGAGAAACCGGTGATAGCCACCAGACACACGCCCAGTGAAATGCCAAGAACTGCTGCAGGTTCCATATTTTTGATCGATTATGAGTGCTCCACTCTATAATATTACAAAAAATAACAATCCGTCTGAAAGTCTCGTGATTTTAGGCGCTGTACGGTATGGCAGCCAACCCCCACTCCCCGTTTTGCGAGTCCCCCGGCAGCATTTCTGAGAAATTGCGATCGCAATTAGCGGTAGAAATATGTCAAACTTTTCTGTAGAGATTCATTGCAGGTGACTTATGGCACAACGGACTTGGTTAGGAGATATACTCAAACCCCTTAACTCGGAATACGGCAAGGTAGCCCCCGGCTGGGGAACCACGCTATTGATGAGCGTTTTCATTGGACTGTTTTTCGTGTTCTTGTTGATTATTTTGCAAATCTACAACTCTTCTCTGATTCTGGAGAGTGTGGATATGGATTGGTCGAGTCTCGGCCGCTAAAAATTGATCGCAAAACAGTAAGGCTAAAAGTAAAAGCTGAGGGTTGAGGAGAAAGGGTAAAAGCTAAGTTTTCCCGTTTTTCCTTACCCTTTCCGATTACTTTTGCCATAAATAAACAAGAAGTAACTAAACAAATTGCAGGAGAAAAACCATGAATATTTTTGGCATTGGTTTGCCGGAAATGGCCGTTATTTTTACGATCGCCCTATTGGTGTTTGGTCCGAAAAAATTACCTGAAATCGGCCGGAGTATGGGGAAGGCAATTCGGGGCTTTCAAGACGCTTCGCGGGATTTTGAGTCGGAATTCACGCGGGAAGCTAAGCAGTTAGAAGAAGCAGTAGCAACTAGCCGCAAACCGGAAACTGAAAAACTCACGGCGGCTACTCCCAAGGAAGATAGCACAGACATTTAAATGAACAACACTCAGAAGTCGGAAACACCAGCGGAGTTAGTGATTCCCCAGCTAATAGTTGGCTTGGGAAATCCCGAACCTAAATACGATCGCACCCGACACAACATAGGCTTTAATGCTGTCGATGCCTTGGCTAAATCTTGGCAGATTTCGCTGTCGGAAAATCGCAAATTTCAAGGCATATTTGGCGAGGGAAACCGGCCGCGGGGACAGAAAATCCGTTTGCTGAAACCGCTTACTTACATGAATCTGTCGGGTCAAGCGATTCGGGCGGCGACGGATTGGTACAAAATACCTGCGGAATCGGTATTAATAGTATACGATGATATGGATTTGCCGATCGGGAAATTGAGAATGCGGCTTGCCGGTTCTGCCGGCGGACACAACGGCATGAAATCGACAATTTCTCATTTGGGCACAGACAAATTTCCCCGCTTGCGGATTGGCATCGGCAAACCTCAAAACGATGCTGCTAAAAATGAGAAAGATACGATTTCCTTCGTTTTAGGAAAATTTTCCTCAGAGGAAAGTCAGTTAGTAGAGAAAGTGCTTAAACTGGTTGTAGAAGCTGTGGAACTAAGCCTGCACCAAGGAGTAGAAAAAGCCATGAGCCTTTACAATAGTCGCACAATTGCAGAAACAAACGCGGAAACAAAAAGGTGAGTTCGAGACGTTTGCCTGAAACAACTGCATATGTCCGGGTTACTGGTCAATCTTGGCAAAAAGGCACGATTGAGGGTGAAGTGACTGCCGGCAATTTTGAGTGGCAGTTTCAGTGGCGTTTCACGTCAGAAAAAACACTGATACTTGAGCCTTCTCAGGGTAGGGCATTGATTCAGGAACCGCTGCACCGTTTTCTGGAAAAATGGGATTATCAGCTTGAACCGGGCGGGGATTATTCGTTTACGGTTCGGGCTCAGTTTTAAAATCTTGGTAATGGGAAATGGGGAAAGGGTAATCGGGAATAAAAACTTCCTCTATAGCAATCCTAAATGATTCGTGTAATTCTTGTAGGGGCAAACCCCACGCCCGGTTGCCCCGCCTTGGCTGGGGTAGGCACGGGGAGTAGGGGTAGCACTACCCCTACATATTTTTACAAATGATTTAGGATTGCTATAGTAGGGTATCCAGATTCCACTAATTGTTTAATTAATTATCGGGAATTGCTGTGATGGGAAATTGGGAAAGGGTGATCTGGAAGGCAAACTTTCTCTAGTAGTATCTCCCGATTCCAGTAATTCTTTAATTAAATCAGGGTTCATCCCTTCTCGGTAAGCCCCACAATAATACATTGTCAAAACAGCTTTGTAAGCCCAGTGATTTGATGGTACATCGGTAAAAGGATTTGGCAGGGTTTCAGCCTGATTCTGCACGCAAGCATTGAGAATTTGTTCTGGCGTTTGCTGCACTTGAACTAAAGAGTTATTTTGCTTTATTTGTGCCGGATTTTTCGCCTGTGCGGGAGATGAACAACAGGCACTAACTAGCAGTATAATTGTGGAAACGATTCTGAGTTTAAGCATCTAATTTCCTCTGGTGCGACAATATATCCTAACTTCCACTGCATTCCCTGAAAACTATGCTGGGTCGTACCCTCCGCAATCATTATCAAATTATCAAATTCTTGGGGAAAGGCGGTTTTGGACACACGTACCTAGCCAAAGATTTAGACTTACCCGGACATCCCCAGTGCGTTGTCAAACATCTTAAACCGCAAAACGCTGACCCTGACCTTTTACTAATTGCCAAACGCTTATTCGACGCAGAAGCACAAACTCTGTATAAATTGGGTAGTCTACACGACCAAATTCCCAAGCTTTCCGCCCACTTTGAGGAAAATGGGGAATTTTATTTGGTGCAAGATTTTATCGCCGGACACGACCTTACGAAAGAACTGATTCTAGGTAAAAAATTAAGCGAATCATATACTATTACATTATTGCACAATATCTTAGAAATTTTAGCAATTGTTCATCAGCAAAAGGTGATTCATCGCGATCTTAAACCTGATAATTTAATGCGTCGCCAAGATGGTAAAATTGTCTTGATTGACTTTGGCGCTGTCAAGGAAATTAGCACAATAGTTGTGAATGCTCAAAAGCCAACTAGCTTAACTATTGCAATTGGTACTCCTGGTTATATGCCGAGCGAACAAGCGAAGGGCAAACCTAGATTTGCCAGTGATATTCATGCAGTGGGGATGATTGGAATTCAAGCATTGACTGGTGAACATCCTTTTAACTTACGAGAAGATACGCATACAGGAGAGGTAATTTGGCGAAATCAGGCTCAAGTCAGTAATAATTTAGCTAATGTTTTAGATAAAATGGTGCGCGACAATTTCAGTCAGCGTTATCAAAATGCAGAGGAAGCATTGCAAGCAATTTTATCTTTGTTGTCGCCTCTCCCACCGCCACCACCGCCACCGACACCGACACCGACACCAAGTGCACCGACAAGGCGAGGTTTTTTACAATTAGTCGGTTTTGCGGGAGTAGGACTTGTCGGTGCAGTTGTGACTAAAAGTTTGCTGAATAACTCCTCTAATCCCCTAAAAACAGTTCAATTTGAAACGGTGACAGTGAATTCAACGGGAGAAATCACCAAGCGCAGCCAAAGTCAAGCACAGGTTTTGACAGAAACTATGGCCAATGGCATTACTTTACAGATGATGGCAATTCCTGGGGGCAGTTTCGTCATGGGTTCCCCCGATAGCGAAGCAAAACGAAGGCACGACGAAGGGCCACAGCATACTGTTAATCTCGCCCCTTTTTTTATGGGAAAATATGAGGTGACGCAAGAACAATGGGAAGCAGTGATGGGAAATAACCCTTCTCACTTCAAAGGCGCGAAACTTCCTGTAGAACAAGTAAGCTGGAATGACGCTGTGCAATTCTGTCAGAAACTTTCTCAAAAAACAGGGAAGAATTATCGCTTACCTTCCGAAGCAGAATGGGAATATGCTTGTCGCGCCGGAACTACAACACCGTTCTATTTTGGTGAAACCATTACCCCAGATTTAGTTAATTATGACGGCAATTATCCCTACGGTGCTGCATCCAAGGGACTTTACCGCGAGAAAACAACGGATGTAGGGAGTTTTGGGCCGAATGCCTTTGGTTTATACGATATGCACGGAAATGTTTTGGAATGGTGCAGCGATCGCTTTCATTCTAACTACAATGGCGCACCAACAGACGGAACTTCTTGGGAAACAGGTACAGATGATAACCGGGTGCTGCGTGGGGGTTCGTGGGCCAACAATGCGGTCTATGGCCGTGCTGCCGACCGCTTCTACGACTCTGCGGACCTCTCGGACCGGTCCCAGGGTTTTCGTGTAGCGGTAGCTGTGGCTGTCCCTTCCTCCCTGTCTTCCCTGTGAGGATTCTTCTCTACCCTTTTGCCCTTTTTCCCTTTACTCTTCTTCTCTTTTCACTTAGGTTGTCGCCAGAGGCGACTGGATTTATTTTTGGCACTCCTGGATGCACTCCCGACAAAGAAACCGGGTTTTTTACTTAATCTGTGGAGTACAGCGAAGGATATCCTCAAAAAACCCGGTTTCTGGCCACCTGTGCGTAAGTTCTGTTTGGGAAAATCACTGTCATTGTGTCAATGCTTTCTGTATAGACAAGTCTGCTGAAATAGTCTGGTTTATTTACGGAGGAGTTGATGCTGATTTAGGATGGGTTCCAGCGTAGTAAACTATTTTTTTTTCAGATTCACCGCCGAACACATTATAATTAGAAATATTGATTTTTATCACGAATAGTCGCATAGGAGATTTACAAAATGAATAACCTATTAGCAGAAACTTTTGCCACCGTCTCTCAACTACCCGAAGCAGAACAAAATGCCATAGCATCCTTAATTTTAGACAAGATATCAGCACCCAGAGTCGCGCCTTTCGTCATTTCCCAATCAGACATGGAAACCATAGAAAAATCATACATTTTCCGAGACAAGACAGAAGTCATTGACTTTATTAACCAATATCCGTTTTTACTTCCCGTTTTGCTAGAAGCATCCGTCCAGATTAGCAATTATTTTCCCGAACAAAAACTATTACTTCAAGTCATCAATGACCCCGAAATTCCTAACTATGTTCATCTGGTTCTCTCAATCATCTTGACAGACCTCGATCCCGATGAAGCAATGGATAGAGAAGACGAATTGCGTAAAAATTGGTCTAGGGAATTATCCCATGAAATTCGGGAGCATTTTTATACGATTTTGGAATATACTGATGAGTTTTGATTGGTCGCAATACCTAAATTTAGCAAAAGAACTTGCTGGTCAAGCAACTATTCCTGCTGAACAGGAGGCGCGATTGAGGGATGCTATCAGTCGTTCCTATTATGCTGCTTTTATCTTAGCGCGGAACTATTTGCGAGATAAACAAGGTCATTCCCTGCCAAAAACAAGCGATATTCACCGCTATGTTTGGCAAGAATTTGATATTAATCCTGACTCAAGATATCAATTAATCGCCGATAATTTAGCAGTGTTGCGCCGATATCGAAATCAAGCAGACTATGACGATAATTTTCCCTTATTATCTGCGATTGCTACTATTGCGCTCAAGCGTTCTCAAGAAATAATTTATAACCTAAATAATCTCTAAATATCAATTTAATCTGATAATGCTTTTTTGCTGGAGTCGGGTTTGTTGCTGGATAAGCCGGTGGAGTCATGGATCAAAATTTGGTGGATAAATCGGCTCAAACTCCAACGCTAAAAGTTGAAATAGCCTGGTTTATTTACGGAGGAGTTGGTGCTGATTTAGGATGGGTTCCAGCGTAGTAAACAAGCACCTTGCGTTTGTGTTCATCCGGTACATAAAATACTCTGTCTGAACTTGTTACTTCATATTCCCACGCACCTTGATAAAGTTTGCCTTTTAACGGAAAAACTCTCCTCGGTTTTCTCACCATCGGGCTAGTACATAAATCTTGATAGCAGCGACGAGCATTTTCAGGGACACGTAACAATAAAGCTTCCCAATCCCGGTTAACCCGTCGGTTTTTTGCTACTACTAACCAGGGCGATTCAGGCAATTGCGCGATAATTTCGGCTGCATTTTCTTGAGTAGATAGGGATATTCGGGGTGCTGTAAGTGCTTCTTCAGGCGGGATTACCAACTCGGAAAGCACGGGTACAGGTGCGGAAAGTTCTTCAGAGGAAACCCCGCTTTCTGAATCGTCTGGAGTGGGTGGAGTGTGCGTCATACCTGAGTCGATTCAGTAGTGCTTTCTATTTGAGGTGGTGTCAGCAAAACTTCGTCAATTTCATCGCTGAAAGCTGCTGCGAGTTCCGGGCTAGAAATTGCTTTAGCGCTTTCATGCCATTCATGAATTACAATCTCAATCTGATTCCACGCGCCCGATTCCGACTCAGCAAGTCGGTAAGCTTTTTCTAATTCAGCAATCAATTCGCTGAGTTCATCTGAGTCAAATGCTGTCAGCCAGTGATAGGGATTTTCTGAACTAATCGCTTCTCCCAATCGCAGCCGGTAAGCAGCGGCAGTCACTTCAAATACAGTCAAAGAAAGCGTCGCAGCTTTGACCCACAACGTCATCTCTTCCCGGCGCAGTAAAGCAAAATGCTGGTCGTTGCGAGTGATAGTGACAGGGTGCTCCATCGCCAAATCTAGAACTCGATTCGGTTGCTGGTTCAATTCTGTTGCGGTAATTAATTCATCGCCGTAAACAAAGCGCGAAGATTCACTTAGCATGGTTTTTGCGTCTGTATGAGTTCAGTATAACACAATTAACATCAATAATAAATGATTTGGGTTAGCGATAGCAAGGCTGATGCACTTAAACAGCTATTCTGATAAGTTAAGGTTAGTGGCAAGTAAGGCAATGTACTTAATGCACCCAGTTGCGGAGCGATTTCAGTAAACGTAAATCTGACTTTATCAACCATAATTTACTGCTTTTTCATCTGATCAAGCCTTTGCTAAAACAGCAGCAGATTCAAAATAGTTGTAGGAGTTTGTGGTAGAAGATAATTTGCTTTGATTTTCTAGGGTAATTATGTCTGATTATTGGAGTAATTCCGATAGAATAAAATGCAGTAGTAAAAGTTTGTCAGCGTGAGGCAAATGCTTCAGGTGTGGTAGAAGTTCAGCAAGCTGCATAAAAATTTCCCAAGGTTGGTTGTAGAGTAGAGGAATCGGCGGTTGAAACCGCGTCTAGACAAACGATGTCCCTCTCTAAGAGACTAAAGAATAAAGGCTAAAAATTTGGGAAGAAGGACTAAAGTCCTGACTGCGAACCTTTTGAACGTTCGGACATCTGCCGCATTCCCACAGCCAATACGCTCAAAAACAACAGCCCGATCGCCCCAGCTAGCGGATTGCCGTTAACTCCTGTTACCCAATCGGGAACAGAGGCCGAATATCGCACTAACTGCCCGATGTTAATAATGTAATATCCCCAGACTAAACCTGCATGAAGCCCGATCGACAAACCGAGGCGATTTTGGCGCGATCGTTTTCCCCAAACCAGAATCAAACCCAGCAACAACAACCCCGGAAACTGCGGCCAACTCTGCAGCATGGCCGCGACAGGTTTGATAAAATGAGATAGGGCAAACACCAGGCTATTCGCCCACAGAGATATTTTATAATTGTAATCCCGCTGCAACTCGTCCAGCAACCAACCCCGGAATACCAACTCCTCCGCAAAACCGACTCCAAGGGCGCTTAACAGCCCTTCTGCGATGATTCTCGGCAAATTATCAGAATTTTGCCACGCGACTAAGCCGAACAGCCCTTGCACCGCAAATAAGCTGAAAGTGAGCAAAAGCCCGATCGCCAATCCAATTAAAAGCTCAAAACCGTTTTTTCGCGTATTGATTAAACCGTAACTTTTGAGTAATTGGGTTTGTCCGTAAACCTTTTTTCCCCAGCGCGGCACTAGGAACAGAAACTCAGCAAATAACAATCCCATTGTCAGAATAGTGGCGAGGTTACTATCTTTAACTAAGATATAAATTGGTGCTGCTAGCGGCAGCCAAATTGCTAGCAACATTAATAGGAAAATTATTACACGTAGAGGAAATGGATAACTGGCTATTATTTGGAGGCGGTTAATCATTGTTGTAAATGAGTTGAAATTGGGTAAATCGGCTTATTGGTCTGTCGGACTGTCCGACAGGGGTTAAAAACCCCTGTCTCATAGCGAAAGTCCTCTCAAAGAGGACTGAAATTTATCACAATCTAATTTAGGTTGGCAGTCGGTTTTAACTCACATCTTGCACCATTCTCAATTACTTGTTTAGGAACAGGCAAGATGCCTGTTCCACAAGAAGACTCATTCTTTGTGGAACGGGCATCTTGCCCGTTCTTGACAAGGGTGCAAGATATCAGTTTTAACCGACTTTTGCTATAAGACGGGGATTTAAATCCCCGGCGGGCTTGCGGGTGAATGCGAGAACTTTTGGCTGAGTCAGGCTTGAGTAAATCCGAGAGTTAGAATTTGGTAAATCCGAGAGTCAGGCTTGAGTAAATCCGAGAGTTAGAGTTGGATAAATCCGAGAGAATGTACAAAGCAGACGGAAAAAGCTAGAATGGCATCGTATCGGTTGAAACTTTAAATGAAGCAAAGCTATAACATAAGGTAACAATGACTGAAGCCTCGGATTTTTCAAATGTCGATCGCGAATTAGATGACACCATTTTAAGCTTCGCAGACATTCAGGCAGAACTCAACCTGCGCCACGCTAAAGATGCTCTGCGAGATATAGTAGAAAATCTCGACTTGACAGTTCAAGAGCGAACTGGACTAGAACCGGAAATTGGCGGGTTGGAGAAAATGCTCGACAAGCTAGAGCGCGCTTGCGTGCAAATAGCTGTGTTTGGGATGGTGGGAAGGGGAAAATCTTCGGTTTTGAACGCGCTGCTAGGTCAAAATGTGTTTGAAACTGGCCCGACTCACGGGGTGACTCGCACGACGACTATCGGGCAGTGGGATGTCGGAGAGGGAATTGATGAGAATTTGCCCGATGGCTTACGCCCCGCTACGCTACGACTTTCGCCAGTTATTTACCGTTTGTCGCAAGTAGAATTAATCGATACTCCGGGAATAGATGAAGTTGACGGCGAAACTCGCGAAATGTTGGCGCGTCGCGTTGCTCAACAAGCAGATTTGATTTTGTTTGTAGTTGCTGGCGACATTACAAAGGTGGAATACGCAGCACTTTCGCAGTTGCGGGAAGCCGGAAAACCGATGTTATTAGTGTTTAATAAAATTGACCAGTATCCTGATGCAGACAGGCTGGCAATTTATCATAAAATTCGCGACGATCGCGTGAGAGAATTGTTGTCTCCCGATGAAATTGTGATGGCGGCGGCTTCGCCTTTGACGGCGAGGGCGGTGCGCCGTCCCGACGGAAGTATGGGCGTGCAAATGACTCGCAGTTTGCCACAAGTGCAAGATTTAAAATTAAAGATTTTGGAGATTTTAGACCGGGAAGGCAAATCTTTGGTCGCGCTGAATACGATGCTCTGTGCGGGGGATATTAACGAGCAGTTGGTGCAGCGAAAAATGGAGATTCGAGATAACGCGGCTAATCGAATTATCTGGAATGCGGTAATGACTAAAGCTGTGGCGATCGCACTTAATCCAATTACTGTAGTTGATATTCTTAGCGGTGCGGTAATTGATGTGGTGATGATCTTAACTTTATCTAAAGTTTACGGCATTGCGATGACGGAAGCGGGCGCGGTGGAATTGCTGCAAAAGATTGCGATTAGTATGGGGGGAATTACTGCGGGCGAATTGCTGGCTAATTTTGGTTTGAGCTCGTTGAAAGGATTGTTGGGTTTGGCGACGCCGGCGACGGGGGGTTTGGCTTTAGGGCCTTATTTGTCTGTGGCGGTGACGCAAGCTGCGATCGCGGGGGTTTCTTCCTATGGTATCGGTCAAGTTACTAAGGCTTATTTGGCTAATGGTGCTTCTTGGGGAGATGATGGGCCAAAGGCTGTTGTGAGCAAGATTTTGTCTTCTTTGGATGAGGATTCTATTTTAAATCGGATTAAGGAAGAGTTGCGGGCTAAGTTGGATTTGGGAAGTGTGGAAAAACAGAAATTGCAGTGAGAAGAAGGAAGGCACGACACTGATTTTGACACGGATACACGGATTAATTATCGACAGTGAGTAGTTATTTGTTAGTTGTTATTTGTGAGGAACTACCAATAACCAATGCCCGATGTCCAATGCCCGATGCCCAATGCCCAATGCCCGATGCCCGATGCCCGATGTCCAATGCCCGATGCCCGATGCCCGATGCCCAATTCCTAATATTATGTTATTAACCATCTCTACAACTCGCGTACCTGCTACAGATTTAGGTTATTTGCTGCACAAACATCCCGATCGCCATCAATCCTTTCCGATGACTTTCGGGCAAGCCAGCGTGTTTTATCCAGAGGCAAATGCAGAAAGGTGCACGGCGGCTTTACTCTTAGATGTCGATCCGGTTGCTTTGGTGCGGGGCAAGTCGAAATCCGGCGATCGCCCCCTCGAACAATACGTGAACGATCGCCCCTACGTTGCCTCTTCTTTTCTGTCTGTCGCCCTCGCCAAAGTCTTTAGTACAGCTCTATCCGGTCGCTGCAAAGACCGCCCAGAACTCGCAGAAACAGCAATTCCTTTGACAGTTAATCTGTCGGTTTTGCCCTGTCGCGGTGGCGAGAACTTCCTGCGGCAAATGTTTGAGCCGCTGGGCTATCAAGTCGCAGCAAAACCCCTGATTCTTGACGAGCAATTTCCCGATTGGGGCGCGAGTCCTTACTTTTCTGTGGAACTGCAAAGTACAGTTCGTTTGGCGGATTTGTTAAGCCATCTTTACGTGCTAATTCCCGTCTTGGATGACGACAAACATTATTGGGTGGGCGATGATGAAATCGAGAAGTTATTGCATCACGGCGAAGGTTGGTTGAACGCGCATCCCGCCCGCGAACAAATTGCCAACCGCTATCTGAAACGCCAGCGCCGTCTGACGCGAATTGCTGTGGCACAGTTAGCAGAAGAAGATAATATTGACCCTGAGTATCTCGAAGTTTCTCATCAGCAAGAAGAGGAAGTTTTAGAACAGCGAATTAGCTTGAATCAAGAGCGTTTGGAAGCTGTGACGGAGGTTTTAAAGCAAAGTGGTGCTAAGCGAGTGGTAGATTTGGGCTGCGGTGAGGGAAAACTGCTGAAACTGCTTTTGAAAGAAAACTCGATCGAACAAATTACAGGCGTCGATGTGTCCTTTCGGGCTTTGGAAATTGCCAGGGAACGTTTGCAAATCGATCGATTGTCTCCCGCACAGCAATCTCGCATTCAACTAATTCAAAGTTCGCTGATTTATCGGGACAGCCGCTTGACTGGTTTTGATGCGGCGGCGGTAATTGAAGTGATCGAACATCTGGATTTAGAACGGTTAGCTGCTTTTGAGCGGGTTTTGTTTGAATTTATCCGACCCAAAAGTGCGATCGTCACAACTCCAAATATTGAATATAATGTTCGCTTTGAAAACTTGCCTGCGGGTAAATTTCGCCACCGGGATCACCGCTTTGAATGGACAAGGGCCGAATTTCAAACTTGGGCAAATGGGGTTGCCGAACGGTTTGGCTGTCGGGTAGAGTTTCGTTGTGTGGGAACTGAAGATTTAGAAGTAGGTTCGCCTACGCAAATGGCAATATTCGCCCAGTGAAAATAATACCGACAGTCTGTTTGTGCTTACAATATAGTTAAACTTGGAAAAAAGCAGGCTTCCGCTATGAGTAAATCTATTCAAACCCAGATCGTTGAAATTGACAATTCTCAGGGCATTCGCATTCCCAAATCTTTGTTAGATCAAATTGGTATTAGCGAAGCAGTAGAAATCGAAGTTCACGGCGATCGGATCGTCATTCGTGCAGCCCTAAAACCGCGTGCCGGCTGGGAGGAAGCGTTCGCAAAAATGGCAGAACAACATGATGATGTCCTTCTTGATGATGTCACCACTACGGATTGGGAGGAGCGTGAGTGGGAATAAAATCAGCGCTGACGAACAAAAAGCAGTTTTAGATAGTTTGGTACAGATGTTGGCGAAATAATATTATTAAATGAAAATTACAATTTTCACTGGTTCCCCGGCTGTGCCTGGGAACCGATGCCCAGAGGCTCTGCCTCGCGAGGTTCGATCAGAATTCGAGGCAGAGCCTCTGGATCTGCGTTACCAGGCACAGCCTGGTAACGAGTAAACGAGTAAAAAATCTATATTATTAAACAATGAAAATCACGATTCCAGAACTATCCCTAGTCGTTCTCATCGGTGCATCCGGTTCCGGCAAATCCACCTTTGCGCGGCAGCATTTCCTACCTACAGAAATCATTTCATCGGATTACTGCCGCGGTCTGGTTTCCGACGACGAAAACAATCAAGCAGCCACCGCTGATGCTTTTGAAGTATTGCATTTAATCGCTGCTAAACGTCTGGCGGCAGGTAAGCTAACTGTGATTGATGCCACCAACGTTCAGCCGGAAAGCCGCAAATCTTTGTTGGAATTAGCCCGAAAATACCATTGCTTTTTGGTTGCTATTGTGCTAGATTTACCAGAAAAATTGTGTGGCGATCGCAATCAACAACGTGCAAACCGAAATTTCGGAAATCATGTAATTCGCCGCCACGTTCAAAATTTAAAGCGATCGCTCAAATCTCTAGATAGGGAAGGATTTCGCTACGTTTACGTCCTCCGTTCCCCAGAGGAAATCGACGCGGTGGAAGTCGAGAGACAACCTTTGTGGAACAATCGCAAAGGTGACGGCGGCCCTTTTGACATCATCGGCGACGTTCACGGATGCTGCGACGAATTGGAACAATTGCTGCAACAGTTGGGCTATCAAATTATCGAAAAATCCAGCGAATCCGATTTGGGGAATTTTCCCACCTACGCGCACCCGGAGGGCCGTAAAGCCGTGTTTTTAGGCGATTTGGTCGATCGGGGCCCGCGCATTCTCGACACCCTCAAACTCGTGCGAAACATGGTACTCGCAGAAACAGCTTTGTGCGTACCTGGAAATCACGACATCAAACTGCTGCGAAAACTCAACGGCAAAAATGTCAAAATCAACCACGGACTCGAACAAACCTTAGCAGAAATTGCCGCTTTACCCGATGAATTGCGCGAATCAGCAGTACGAGAAATTCGCCAATTTTTAGATAGTTTGATTGGGCATTACGTCCTCGATGGCGGCAAATTAGTCGTCGCCCACGCCGGGATGAAAGCTGAATTGCAGGGACGCGCATCGCGCCGCATTCGAGATTTCGCCTTGTACGGAGAAACAACTGGCGAAATCGATGAATTCGGCTTGCCCGTCCGCTACAATTGGGCCGCCGAATATCGAGGTCAGGCAGCGGTTGTTTACGGACACACCCCCGTTCCCGAAACAGAATGGTTTAACAATACTGTTGATATTGACACGGGCTGCGTTTTCGGAGGCAAACTAACAGCTTTGCGGTATCCCGAAAGAGAATTTGTCAGCGTTCCCGCTGCTAGAATTTACTGCGAACCTGCCAAACCGATCGCCTTTCAATCCAGCCCAAGTCCACTTAACAATAGAGACATGAGTTCACCCGCGCTCAATAGCGGTTTGGCGGCAGTGAATCTCACCTCCCAACAGCAGTTTGATGACGTACTGGACATTAGCGACGTACTCGGAAAACGCATTATTTCAACTCGCCTGCAAAGTAACATTACGATTAAAGAAGAAAATGCGATCGCAGCCCTAGAAGTAATGAGTCGGTTTGCCGCCAATCCCAAATGGCTGATTTATTTGCCGCCCACAATGTCTCCCGCTGCTACCTCCAAAGAACCAGGACTTTTAGAACATCCAGCCGAAGCATTTAGCTACTACCAACAGCAGGGCATATCGACAGTTGTGTGCGAAGAAAAGCACATGGGTTCCCGTGCAGTTGCGATTGTTTGCCGCGACACATCGGCAGCTTTACGCCGCTTTGGCATTCTCAGCGAGAGTATGGGCATTTGCTACACCCGCACGGGACGGCATTTTTTCGATAATTCTACCTTAGAAAGAGAATTTTTAGCGCGGGTAAATGTCGCTCTCACTACCAGCAATTTTTGGGAGAAATTTCAAACAGATTGGGTGTGTTTGGACTGCGAATTAATGCCTTGGTCAGCCAAAGCTCAAGGTTTATTGAAAGAGCAATACGCCGCCGTGGGAACAGCATCTCGTCACGGGTTTGCGGAGGCGATTAAGAACTTAGAACAGGCAAACCAGCGGGGAGTTGAAATTAATTCTTTGCTGAGTAGCTATCAAGAGCGAGCCGAACTAGCCGATCGCTATGTTCATGCCTATCAGCGCTACTGCTGGCCAGTGAAATCGCTCTTAGACCTCAAATTAGCGCCTTTCCACATCTTGGCAACCGAGGGAACTGTTCACACTGACAAAAATCACTGTTGGCACATGGAAGAGATTTCACAAATTTGTAAAGCTGACCCGGAATTGCTGTTAGCTACTGAATACAAAATAGTTGAAATTGCAGATTTTGACAGCAGATCCGCAGGGATTCAATGGTGGGAAAAACTGACTGATTCGGGAGGCGAAGGAATGGTTGTTAAACCAATGGATTTTATTGTGAAAAATAGCAAAGGACTCGTACAGCCTGCGGTAAAATGTCGCGGTAAAGAGTATTTGCGAATTATTTATGGTCTGGAATATTCTTTGCCGGAACATTTAGAAAAATTGCGATCGCGCGGACTTTCCGGCAAGCGTTCTTTGGCGTTGCGAGAGTTTGCTCTCGGTGTAGAAGCATTGGAGCGATTTGTTGCGGGTGCTCCATTGAGACAAGTTCACGAGTGCGTTTTCGGAGTTTTAGCTATGGAGAGCGAACCTGTCGATCCGAGGCTGTAATCGGAAGGTAGAAAGCAGGCGAAAATCTCGACTTGACAGTAATTTGGCAGGGGTTTAAACCCCTGCCTCAAAGCTAAATTTGTCTGAAGACAGTTTAACAAATTATTAGAAAAACAACCAATTACCAATTACCAATTATTACTGTATTTTACTAACTCAGAACTTAGGTAATTGGCACAGGTTGGGCGATTGCGGCAAATAAGGTGCGCCGTGCACACCCTACTCTAATTCCACGAATCGGCGGCTTAATATCAGGTTTTCAACCCTAATTCGATCCTATTTGTAACCTCTATTTTTTTCCGACCAAATGCGGGTTGGTAGTCCCCAAACATAGACAAATCCTTCGGCAGCTTTGTGATCGAATTCGTCCTCTGCGCCGTAGGTTGCTAAGTCGAAACTGTACAGAGAATTGTCTGATTTGCGGCCGACAATAGTCGCATTTCCTTTGAACAGTTTGAGCCGCACGGTTCCAGTTACTCGCTTTTGCGTGTCCTGAATAAATGCGTCTAAAGCGGTTTTCAAAGGATTGTACCACAGGCCGTTGTAAATCATTTGGCTGTAGGTTTCTTCGATGCCTCGCTTGTACCGCGTCACATCTGCTGTCAGCGTCAAACTTTCTAAGTCTCGGTGCGCGTGCATCAAAACTAAAATCGCTGGTGTTTCGTAAATTTCCCGCGATTTAATCCCGACGAGGCGGTTTTCAATCATGTCGATTCGGCCGACTCCGTGGTTTCCAACTATTTCGTTGAGTTGGGAAATTAAGGCGACTGGTGATAACTCTTTGCCGTTCAAAGTGACAGGATTTCCGAACTCGAAACCGATTTCAATATATTCGGGTGTGTCGGGAGTTTGTTCGATCGCCTTTGTCATCAAATAAACTTCCTCTGGCGGTTCCGCCCAAGGATCTTCGAGGATTCCGGCTTCAATTGCCATTCCCAATAAGTTGCGATCGATACTGTAAGGCGAAGACTTTTTCACCGGCGACGGAATGCCGCATCTTTCGCCGTATGCGATCGTTTCCTCGCGGCTCATTTTCCACTCCCGCGCTGGTGCTAAGATTTTAATCTTGGGGTTGAGCGCGCCGATCGACACATCGAACCGCACCTGATCGTTTCCTTTGCCGGTGCAACCGTGGGCGATGGCATCTGCACCGTATTTTTCCGCCGCTTCTACTAACAATTTAGCAATCAGCGGGCGAGCGAGGGCAGTCGAAAGGGGATAACGGTTTTCGTAAAGTGCGTTAGCTTGAATCGCTGGAAACGCATAGTCTTTGACAAATTCTTCGGTAGCATCAATAACTAAAGATTCCGAAGCACCGGATGCTAAAGCTTTTTTGCGGATCGGTTCTAATTCGTCTCCCTGTCCCAAATCCGCGGCCAGAGTAATTACTTCTTCAACACCCCACTCGTTTTTGAGGTAAGGAATGCAGACGGAGGTATCGACTCCGCCGGAATATGCTAGGACAACTTTTTTAGCGCGACTCATTGTTCTTTACATCCTGAATTTAACTGACATCTTGCACCCTTGTCACTAAGCTTTTCAGGGCGGGCTCTTCGACCCAACCCCTACTCCCCACAAAAAAATATCATTTTTGTGGAACAGGCATCTTGCCTGTTCGAGAGAATGGTGTAAGATGCCTGCCCCACAAGAAAATTAAATGTTTGTGGAACAGGCATCTTGCCTGTTCTGGAGAATGGTGCAAGATGTGATATTTAACCGACTTTTCATTATGCACCTAATTGAGATCGATTCTTGTCAGAAATAGTACAGATTTATATATTCTTTTTTTGCTAAACTTGGCTATTTACCGGGGGAGTTGCTGCGGAAAATCTGCTACCGTGGGATACGGTAACTGTGGCGATGGGGAAAAGCCGTGTTTTTTAGTGTTGTGATTCCGACGTATAATCGTAAACCGATTTTGGCAAAATGTCTACTGGCTTTGGAAAATCAGCAGTTCGGTGAGATTGTCAGAGAGTATGAAGTAATTGTCGTGGACGACGGATCGACGGACGGGACGCTGGAGTGGTTGGCCGCAAATGCTGACTTGTTGCCTCATGTGCGATCGATCTGTCAATCTCACCAGGGCCCGGCGGCGGCCCGGAATTTGGGCGTTGAAGATGCTAAGGGCGATACGATTATTTTTATTGACAGCGATTTGGTGGTAACAGAGCATTTTTTGCAAGCACACACCGATGCTTTACTACAGGGTTACAAAGATACTGATGCTGTTTTTACTTACGGCAGCGTGATTAATACTTGCAATTTCGACAATCCTACCTCAGAACCTTACAAAATTACCGATTTTTCGGCGGCTTATTTTGCTACGGGAAATGTGGCGATCGCCCGCCACTGGCTGCTGGCTGCTGGACTTTTTGACAATCGCTTTCAACTGTACGGATGGGAAGATTTAGAGTTGGGAGTTAGGTTAAAAAAATTAGGTTTGAAACTCATTAAATGTCCGGCTGCTGTCGGCTATCACTGGCATCCACCTTTTAGTTTAGAGCAAATTCCTGGCATGATTGACCGCGAAATTCAGCGCGGTAGAATGGGAGTTTTGTTTTATCAAAAACACCCAAATTGGGAAGTACGGATGATGATTCAAATGACTGTTTTGCACCAAATTCTGTGGGGATTTTTATCATTAGGTGGAATGCTAAATGAGCGAACGATGACTCCTTTTTTGCAGTGGTTGATTGACCAAGGCAAGCCGCAGTTAGCTCTAGAAATTGCTCGGATTTTTCTGAATTGGTATAACGTGAAAGCCGTGTACGCCGCTTGCGGGGAATTGCAGGCCGAGAACAACATACCATAAATCAGCCCGACAGCGCAAATAAAATATAATATATTGTAGGAGTCTTTCAGGGGCCATTGGTGTCAACTTAAGCTCATAATTAGTAACGGTATACTGTTTGACAATTATGCCTACACTGCCCTAGCGCTGCTTCAGAAGGGGGATTTAGGGAACAGGGATCTTTCGGAGCAACCACGGGGAGTAGGGGTCGGATTGCCCCTACGAAAAACCAGGCTTTTGTAGGGGGGTGCCAAGAATGCCCGCCCCCACCCAGAGATGATTTCATGGGCATTTCAGGCATCGGTGGAACCGGGCGTGGGTTTTGCCCCTACAAAAAAATGAAACCGCCCTGGATTTAGGGAACTCAAGACTTGGATACAAACCAGAAAAAAAAGAACTTTAGTCTTAAGTTGACACCCATGTTCCGGTCTGTTTTAATTGGGAGCATTTCACTTTTGCAGCCCAGCTAGAAATTGGAGTTTTGAGGCAGGAGGAAAAAGGCAGGAGGCAGGAGGAAAGAGGCAGGAGGCAGGAGCTAGAAGAAGTGTTTTTACAAATATGAGATGCTCCCTTTTACTTAACCTTTCGAGTGTGGGTATCTAGTGACAAAACCCAATAGAGAGCCACCCGGTAAAGGGAGGAAAAAGCGGGTAATAAAAATTGTCAAAGTAAAAGTTTTACCTCTAATCAAAATTCCTTGCTTAGCCTGTGATTTGAGGCATCAAGGCTGTTTTCTAACTCGGCTCCGATAAGTTGAGCCACCAACATTTTCAAAAGAGCATTGTTTTTGATATAATGACAGATGATTTAGGAGTGTGCTATATAGTCAATAGTTGTGCTGGTTCATCGGAGAGTGTTAGCTACAAGCGGTTAATGACTTTAAAAATATTCCCACATATACAACTTGAATATTTGGAGGGTTTGCTGTGAATACAACTGACGATAAAAATCCCAGACTAGAAACAATTAGGCTTCAAAACACTGTCTTACAAGAAAATATTTTAATGGTGGACGACCATCCAGAAAGCTTGCGACTTTTATCCCAGCTTTTGTCTAAGCGGGGATATAAAGTGCGGCCGACACGAGATGGCAAATTGGCTCTTAACTTTGCTCTGTCGAGTCCACCGGATTTGATTTTGCTGGACATTATGATGCCCGGTATGGATGGCTATCAAGTCTGCGAACAGCTAAAAGCTTGTCCGCAAACCAAACACATTCCTGTGATTTTTATTAGCTCTTTAAATGAAGTTTTTGATAAAGTCAAAGCTTTTTCGGTGGGGGGGGCCGACTACATTAGTAAACCATTTCAAACAGAAGAAGTGGTGAGCCGTGTCGAAAATCAACTGCTTCTGAACCGTCTTTATAAACAAATTTTAGCACAAAATGCGCTGCTGCAAGCAGAAATAGAAGAACGCAAGCGGATCGAAGCCGAACTCCGAGACAGCCAACGCTGGCTGTCGGCGGTAATTCAAACACATCCTAATCTTTTGTACGTTTCCGATTTGATTGAACAGCGAACTCTGTATATCAACCGCGAAATCTATAGCGATATTGGCTACACCCTGGAAGAAATCCAGCAGATGGCAGGAGGATTTCTTCCTAACTTAATACACCCTGACGATTTGCCCGGATTCTTAGAACACATGAGCAGGATTGAGGCAGCAAAAGACGGTGAAAGCTTTGAGTTTGAGTACAGAATTCCGCACAAAAATGGTGAATATCGCTGGTTTGTTAGCGTGGATACAGTGTTCGCCAGAACACCAGACGACAAACCTTGGAAAATTTTAGGAACGGCTACTGAAATTAGCGATCGCAAACAAGCCGAACTCGAACTTAAAACAGCTTTAGCTGCTTTGGAACGGCAAATTAAGCAAAGATTTCTGCTAGAAACAATTACTCTGGAAATTCGTTACAGCTTAAAGCAGGAGCAAGTTTTTCAAACAGCGACTGCCCAAATTGGTCGCATTTTTAATGCTGATTGCTGCTTGGTTCACACCTACACAGAACACCCTATTCCCAGAATTGTTAATGTCGCTGAGTACAGAAAATCCGCCTCCAAATCGCTTTTAGATTTAGAAATCCCCATAGATGGCAATCCTCACGTTCAGTTTTTATTGTCCCAAGATCAAGCTGTAGTTTCTGACGATGTTTTTTCCGAACCGCTGCTAGAAAACGTCCGAGATTTGTGCGGTCAAATAGGTTTGAAGTCGATGATATCCATCCGCACTTCCTACCAGGGAAAAGCCAACGGAATGATATGCCTGCACCAGTACGATCGCCCGCGCCACTGGACACCAGATGAGATCGGATTATTGAAAACTGTGGCGGCACAAATGGGAATTGCGATCGCTCAAGCCAATCTTCTCGAACAAGATAAACAACAGCGACTTAAACTTCAACAAAGCGAAGCTAGTCTAGCAGCAGCCCAAAAAATTGCCCATATCGGCAGTTGGGAATTTGATTTAGTCACAAATAAAATCACTTGGTCAGAAGAAGTATTCCGCATTTTTGGTCTTGACTCAAGTGCAACTGAACCGACATCTGCCAAACTTTTAAAGATGTGTCATCCCGACGACAGAGAATTATTTCAACAAACAGTCAGCCTGACTATCTCACAAGGAATTTCCTACAAAAGAGAGTTCCGATTTTTGCATCCTAGCGGTCAAATTATATACCTCGAAGGAAGGGGAGAAGCTGTTTTTAGTGAAACAGGGGAAGTAATCAAACTGTTGGGAACAGTGATGGATATTAGCGATCGCAAACAAGCCGAAGCAGCTTTGCAAATTAGCGAAGAACGTTTTTATCTGGCATTTGAAGGCAGTGCGATGGGATTGTGGGATTGGAATCTGGCCACGGGAGAAGTATATTTTAATCCCCGGTGGAAAATGATGCTGGGATATGAAGTAGAGGAAATAGCAAATAGTTTTGCATCCTGGGAGCAACTGGTACATCCAGAGGATTTGTCTCCGGCTAAAGCAGCGCTAAATGCTCACCTGGAAGGCAAAAATCCTACTTACGAAGTGGAATTTAGGATGCTGACAAAATCCGGCGAGTGGAAGTGGATTTTAGCTCAAGCGAAGGTGATGGAACACGACGCTTCGGGAAATCCTTTGCGGATGACGGGCACCCATATTGATATTAGCGATCGCAAACAAGCCGAAGTAGAGTTGCAATTTAGCGAACAGCGAGAACGAGAAAAAGCGCAACAGTTAGAACAAACTCTGGCCGACTTAAAAAAGGCTCAATCTCAGCTTATTCAATCCGAAAAAATGTCAAGTATCGGGCAAATGGTAGCCGGAATAGCCCATGAAATTAATAACCCGATTAGCTTCATCTACGGCAATATTATTCCCGCCGCACAGTACGCTCGCGATTTGGTGAAGTTGCTCCAATTCTACCAGCAATACTATCCTGAACCAGTTCCAGAAATAGCCCAAGAATTGGAAGAAGTCGAGGTGGATTTTATAGCTGGCGATTTCCCGAAAATCATGGCTTCAATGCAAGAAGGTGCTAACCGCATTAAGCAGATAGTGCTGTCTTTGAGAAACTTTTCTAGACTCGACGAAACCGATCGCAAAGTAATAGACATTCATGAAGGAATAGAGAGCACGTTGGTGATTTTGCAGCACCGATTCCAGTCACAGCCAAAACGTCGGGAGATTCAAGTTATTAAAAATTACGGGAACCTGCCCAAAGTCGAGTGTTATCCGGCTCAATTAAACCAGGTATTTATGAATTTGCTGGTGAATGCGATCGACGCTGTGGAAGAGTCATCAGCAAACTGTACTTGCAAAGTTAACCAGATTCGCATTGTTACTGAACTCAGCAGCGAAAATAAAGTGTGTGTGCGGATTTATGACAGCGGGCCCGGTATCCCTCCCGAAGTTCAGTCAAGGATGTTTGACCCGTTTTTTACTACCAAACCTGTCGGCAGCGGCACTGGTTTGGGGTTGTCGATTAGTTACCAAATAGTTAAAGACACCCACGGCGGTAAGTTGGAGTGTCATTCAGAAGTTGGCCGGGGAACAGAATTTGCGATCGAACTGCCGATTTCGCAAAAGTTGAAAGTTGAAAGTTAGGATAAGCTGTTAAATCATGTGCGGTAAATTAACCATAATTCTTGTAGGGGCCGGTTCACCACAAATCTATAATATTACTCACAGATGAGCGTAAACCCCCTCGACCGTCAGATGGGGGGCAATTGCAACGGATATCATATTAATTGTGTATCAGAACCTATTTTAGGGTGCGTGATAACCTGACATTTTCTCCCGTATTTCCTGCGAACGGTCTGTCATTTAGGATCGCGAATTAAATAACTTACAATTTTAATTGTTATTGTGGGATGGGCGTCCCGCCAGTCCAAAAAGGACGGGCGGGACGCCCATCCCACAAACTTGTGGAAGTTATTAAATTCTCATTCCTTAGTGTAATCTCATTTTAAACCTGATATAATAAAGAGTTAGCCTTTTGAGGCTCCAGACGTTGCGCTGCTAAAATTAGTAGTGAATATTACAGTTGCTATTATACAAACTCTGTCAACATACGTCTGCTGTAGCGTCTACCACATTTTAACTGAATTATGACTGACTCAATTCGCTTCCTCATGTGTGCTCCCGACCACTACGATGTGGATTACGTGATTAATCCCTGGATGGAGGGAAATGTCCACAAATCATCGCGCGATCGCGCCGTCGAACAGTGGGAAAAACTTTACCACGTCCTCAAAGACAACGCCGTTGTAGACCTCGTACCGCCGGCAAAAGGCTGGCCGGATATGGTTTTCACCGCCAACGCAGGCTTACTTTTAGGCAATACCTTCGTCCTCAGCCGTTTCTATCACAAAGAACGCCAAGGCGAAGAACCCTATTTCAAAGCATGGTTTGAAAGCAAAGGTTTCACCGTGCACGAACTCCCGAAAGACTTGCCGTTTGAGGGCGCTGGCGATGCTTTGCTCGATCGCGAAGGACGCTGGTTGTGGGCCGGATACGGCTTCCGTTCCGAACTCGACTCGCACCCGCTACTAGCAAAATGGCTCAACATAGAAGTGCTTTCCCTGCGTTTAGTTGACGAACGTTTCTATCACCTAGACACCTGTTTTTGTCCTCTGACAGGCGGATATTTGCTCTACTATCCAGCAGCATTTGACTCGTATTCCAACCGCTTAATCGAAATGCGAGTTGCGCCGGAAAAACGCATTGCTATTGAAGAAGCCGATGCCGCAAATTTTGCCTGCAATGCGGTCAATATTGACAAAGTTGTGGTAATGAACAAGGTTAGCGAAGCCTTGAAAACGCGCATTACTCAGGCTGGTTTTCAAGTAATTGAAACGCCGATGAGCGAATTTCTAAAAGCGGGCGGCGCCTGTAAGTGTTTGACGCTACGGGTAACGGAACCAGTGCAAGAAGATCGATCGGCAAACGTGATGGTAGAAAGCCGCACAATTCGCATGGAAGGTCACTTGCTCGATGCGGGTTTAATCAGCCGTGCTTTAGACTTAATTGTCGATCTCGGTGGCAGTTTCCAAGTGCTCAATTTCAATCTGGGAGAGCAGCGGCAAAGCACATCATCTGCGGACGTTAAAGTTTCGGCTCCTTCCCACGATGTGATGGAAGAAATGATGGGAATGCTGATTGACTTGGGTGCAGTGCCGCCACCACAAGAGATTTGCGACGCTATTTTAGAACCGGTAGTGCAAGATGGCGTTGGCCCGGACGACTTTTATGTTAGTACGATTTATCCCACGGAAGTGCGGGTAAATGGTCAGTGGGTGAAAGCGCAAAATCAGCGGATGGATGGTGCTGTTGCTATTACTGAAACCGCTGATGGCCCAGTGGCTAAATGCAAATTATTGCGCGACTTAAAAGTAGGAGAAAAAGTCGTTGTAGATGTAGTGGGTATCCGCACCATCCGCAAAACAGAATCGCGGGAACAGCGCAATTCTCAAGAATTCAGCTTTATGTCGGGCAGCGTTTCTAGCGAGCGCCGCGTAGAATTGGTGGTGGAACAAGTAGCGTGGGAATTGCGCCAAATTCGCGATCGCGGTGGCAAAGTTGTAGTTACGGCGGGGCCTGTTGTTATCCACACTGGCGGTGGCGAACATTTAGCGCATTTGATTCGCGAAGGTTACGTGCAAGCGTTGTTGGGCGGAAATGCGATCGCGGTTCACGACATGGAACAATCGAATATGGGAACCTCTTTAGGGGTTGACATGAAACGCGGTGTTGCTGTGCGCGGCGGACATCGGCACCACTTGAAAATAATTAACACTGTGCGGCGTTACGGGAGTATTGCAAAAGCTGTTGAAGCAGGGTTGGTTACTAACGGTGTGATGTACGAGTGCGTGAAGAACAATATACCGTTTTCTCTGGCGGGTTCGATCCGCGATGACGGGCCACTTCCCGACACGCAAATGGATTTAGTTAAGGCTCAAGAAGAATATACTGAGCTGTTACGGGGTGCGGATATGGTGTTAATGCTGTCGTCTATGCTGCACTCAATTGGTGTGGGAAATATGACGCCGGCTGGTGTGAAGATGGTCTGTGTGGACATTAATCCGGCGGTGGTGACGAAATTGAGCGATCGGGGTTCGATCGAATCTACTGGAGTTGTTACCGATGTCGGATTGTTCCTAAGTTTGTTGGTGAATCAATTGGATAAATTGACTAGCCGCCATCATGTAGCTCAATCTGTTTAGATTCGGCGGTTGAAACCGCGTCTATACAAACGAAGTCCGCCTGCGCGGACTGAAGAATAGAGGCTGGTAGGGTGCACAATGTGCACCTTACAGAGCCGATAATAATGCTCATTATAATCGCTCAAAATGCGCCCCAATAAATTGAGCGATCGCCCTTTCGATCGCCCTTTTCTCCTGCAGAGGATGTAATTTCTAAATTAGGGGCGGTGACGGGAGACAAATCGCCCGGTAAAGACCTAATTCGCAACTCATTTAGCAAAGCATTAATATTGTTCGGCTCAGCATCCAGAATGCTTGCCAGCGGCAGCAGATTTTGCACTGCATATTCGCCGAGTCGAGCATTAATACTCTCTGCTAAATAGCAGAGCATAATGTATCTGCTACTGCTACTGATAATATGAAATATTTTATTCAACTCATCAAAGTATTGAGTCCCCGGTATAGATGCCGCGATTTTGGTTTCACCCTTCCAGAATAAATCTACATGAATTTGACTAGCTGGCGAAACTTTAGCCTTTGCAATCCAGATGATATTGAGGATTGGTTCCGAGTCGCGCTCGTGGAAAATCAGCCGCTTTAAACCCGATATAAATTCTGGGGAATTTAGCGTATTTTGCCATTCTCGACACCAATCATTACTTTTAGCATTTAGGGCATTTTTGACCGTCGTCGGATGTTCAATCACATCTTTTAATAAAGAAAGACTTCCCGCAGCTTTGGCAAAGTTTGGGGAGATTTGCTGGTGCAGTATCTGGTTGGGATCAATGTAATCTTTGCGCCAAGGTGCGTCGGGGATGAGAACTTGACAGGCGGGAGCAAGTGTGATGTTAGCAGTAAGAATCGGTGGGTTTTTAACTGTGCAGCCTTCTAATGACTGTTGAGATTCTAGACGGCCGATGACCTCGATCGCAGAGTTTTTATCTGCTGCGTTTAAAGGTGTGTTGCTGTACTCTGCTGCTAATTCTTCGAGAAAATCTAGGTAATCTTGTACAACAGGCGATCGCCCTTGTCCCAAAAGCTGATAGACTTCGGAAAATGGATGAGAAACCGCTATAGTTGTGCGGCGGTTGCCGAAAAAAGGCACGTCATCCAAAAAAGCGTATTTTGGCCGCCAAAACTTACCCCTAGACTCATCCCACAGACATTGACGGTGAGCAAAGCGCTTTTGAATTTGCTGGCGTTGTTCGCTGGAAATACTGCCTTTGATGAAAGTATCATCGAGATACTTGTAAATTGCCTTTACTGATTGTAAATGTGCGTTTAGAGCGTCGGATGTCGTGATTTCAACTGTCATTTTCCCAAGTTTTGATTAGTGTATCAAAGTGGTCGATAACTGTAGTGGTATCTACAGGCTGAAAACCAAGTGCAGTTCTGATTTCGGGCTTCAGCAAGTCGCGATCAGGGCGTGCAAATAAAAATTTTTGGCTAGCAACTAAGCGAACATCTTGAATGAAACAGACATCTTTAGCGCGATACAGCCTGGGTTCAGGTATCGCAGCGGCGGGATATTGGCTTAACTTCTCAGGATTTTGCTCGACAGGAAGCCAAGGTTTATCTGCGAGTGTTTCAGCCAGTGTTTTGTTGGTATTCCCAATTTGGGTATATTTTAGTGCCTCCCAATTATCAACTATGTAGTTAAAAACCGCAATACAAGCATCGGTTACTGCGCCTGTACCCGAACGATTGGCGGTTTGAATTAGATTGTCAACACAAGCTGCAATGTCATCTGCACTCAAGGTTTTTCGCATCCCCAAATTATCGAAAAAATCGAGCCAGAGTGCATAATCCTGCGAGTAAAATTCCATGTCTGGAATAGCTGCTAAATTTCCGAGAATGTTGCGGATTACTTGACTTTCGGGATTGTAAATTAGTTCGACAGATCGTAATCTGCGATCGCTACAGCGTACCAAACGCGCCTTTTTCAGCTCTTCCTGGAATGAAAAAGCATTCTCTCCTGCTTTTTCTAGTTCTTTGCAAGCATCATTCAGATGCTCTCGAATCCACGCCAGCGCGATTAATTGTTCTTCAGGAGCAAATGAGGCATACTCAGGTAACAAACACTCGCGAATTAGTCTAGCGCGATTCAGTACCGGAACTTGCAAAAATTGGAACAGCCGCAGCCATTGCCTGTTTTTTTCTATGCGTAAAAGCCTCAACGTACCTGCAATTTCCGGCGGTTCGTATCCACCGCCCGGAAGGTAGACATTTTCATCGTTGAGGGAAACTATTTCGTGGGAAGTTGTGGGGTAAATTGGTAGTTGACGCAGCTTGTTGAGGCTATCTTGGTCGTAATTTGTTGGTTCTGAAGCTGCCAGGAAATTGAGGAGAGAGGTATAATGCTGTTGGTGGTAGGGCGGCAAACCTCGATCGCACCGCGAAGATACTGTGTCTAGGACATCTGGGCCTGTCAGAAAATAGACTAACAGATTTTTGTGTCTTTGAGCAAATTGGGCGATCGCACTTTCAAGTTTAGCCGGTGCTTTGACAAGCGTCACCCCAAAATACTGTACAGCCTCGATCGTTTCCGCTGCAATATTATCAGCGCACAACAAAGGAGTTTCCGCAGTTCCTCCTTTGTGAAGCTTACCATCATTTCCCGGAACCAGTGGAACTTTCTTTAATTCCTCGACTGTTTCTGGCGACAGATATCTGGGGGAGATATTAAAAAAATAATTGTATACGAGAGTCAACCACTCTGCATTTGGTGGATTTAGTGCATCAGATTGCCAATCGCATTGTGACTGCGTTGAACTAATGACATAAACCAATTTTCTCGCTACTTCTGTAGCCTTCATTTCTGACACGCCAATCATGTTATGTGTAGGCACTACCTGGCTTAAATCTTGATGCAAAAACCATTCTAGATGATCGGCAAATATCTGCCTTGATGTCTCTTCGGAAAAGTAAATAGTGCCTATCGGGTTGTAACCAAATACTTGCAGAGTATTATTAGCGAGAAAAGCTAGCGGTAAACCGCGCAAATCCCGGTGATTGTCGCTGATGCAATAGCGCAGCATATTCGCAATCCACTGTCTATTTTGCAAGCTGGGTTTCGGTGCATCTTGCAAGGGGACGCCTAGTTGTTTGTTTTCGGTTAAGTGTTGTCGCAAGTTAGCTGCCGTGAATGTTTGCAACAGCAAACCTGCATCTTTAAAAGCTGCCAAAATTGACTCGGGTAATGGCGGTTCGGGAATGTCGATATTGTCGGCGCGCATTGCTGCTAATAATTCGTCCCACAACTTTTTAGAAGGTAGATTTTTGACTGTCGGAGGCGTCACCCATCTTGTTTGTGACACCACGGCCCCGCTGAATAGATGTTGAGTTACAGCGTGTTCTACAGCCGATCGCACAACTGCTCTCTGATACAATAACTGTATGACAAAACGGTGCAGTTCTTCGAGAGCTTTGCTGACAGTAATTTTGCTAACAGGCCAAAGTTTGTAAAATTCCTCTGGCTGATACCTGCCAATATCTTGCACTAAATCAACAATTAAGTTAGCATAAGCGTGGGACAAAACGTGCTGTGCGAGTAGCTGGTTCCAAATAGCTCTCGGTCGGTCTTTTCCAGTTTGTCCGCTGTCGCTGCTGAGGTTATCCCGCGAACTATTTAAGTTAAAAAAACCGTTGATGTGAACGGGTAGCCCAGTTTCCAGGGGAAGTGGCAAAAAACAGTAAACTTTCCCGCCCACAGGTTGAGGATTTCCCTCGGTACTAACAGCATTAATCCTAGCAGCAGCGCCCGCCCAAGGCAATACTTTTTCTTGGCTTTCGTACATTGCTTTTATGACTTTTGCCAACTCGTCGCCTTCATCTGTGCGAATTAAACTTACTGTTCTCCAAGTTGATTTGGTATTCCGATTCCCGCTAATCGTTTCTATCTCGTGGCGGTAAGAAACTGATATTAAACCGGCTGGATTATTGTGGCACAATTCCAGCAATTTGTCTGGTGTCTGGGGAATTGCATCGAGGAGTTGTTGCCGCGATTCTCGTACTTCTTGCTGGTTCTGGGTAACAATCGCCAGAATCTCTTGCCTAGTTTCTTGACTGTTGGCGGGGATTTCGTAAACTCTAATTTCCTGAACCGATTTCAGGAATAGCAGCAGTTCTTCACCTGAATTAATCAGTGCGTCTAGTAGTTCATTGACGTTGGATTCGGTAAAAGCTTGTTTGCGAATTTCGCTATTTTTAGCGTGTTCTGCGGTTCTCAAGGGCAAGCGAAACAAAGTGCCTTGAAAATTTGTATCTCCTAATGGCAATCCTCCCGCTGCGTAGACTTGCATAAAATCGGGATATTTTTCGTACCATTTAGCGTCTGCCAAATTCCATTCGCGTCCCGGTTCTTGTCGGGAAGTGCCCGGAATCGCCGCGCCGTGAGGATCAAAAAAGATGATGCGATCGCGCGATACGAAACTCGGATAATCTGTAACATGATATATTGCATTAAACCCGACGCCAAATCTACCCGTTTTCTGCAAATCTCGGGCTTTTTCGCTTTGTCCCAGACTGCGAATGCTCTCAAAATCTTTATCTGCAAACACGCGATCGTTGTAGACTAACATCGCCGGCCCCATTAGCCGTACCATACGATCGTCAGGCAATTGTTTGACCGGATGGTGGCGCCAATCAAGAGTAATTTCTACGCGCGTTGCTTTAGCGTCGTCAGCATTTTGGATCAACTCTTTGATAATGCCAACGCCTTCGGGATAATCTCGGATAATCCCTCTCAAGCGGGCGATCAAGGGTTCGGATTGGTAGAAAGACTTGCCCTCAATTTCGCTGTTGCTGTAAGCCATAGATGTTCTGACGACTAAAAGCGGGAGGAATTTAAATGCGATCGCGCATCTTCACTTTGTATCTAATACTATACAAGCGAAGCGTAAATACAAGTAGGGTGCGCGCGCAGCAACCTACCGAAAGCTATTCGTAATATTGCAATAAAAAGCCTCAGACCCGCAAGTCTGAGGACCGGAGTTCCTGAAAATCGTCACTTCTTACTATTGTCGCCAACAAACACCACAACATACAAGAGGGGTGCAACCCAGCACGGCAGTTTTTGGCAGACAGAGATTGCTTCCTGACTCGGAAGGCGAAAACAATTTTTAATTCCACACTTCACGAAAGCAAAACAATTATTCTCGCCATTTACATATCTGGGTTGATAATTTAGCTTTAGGATGGGAGTCTGTCCTCGATCGCAATATAAGGAGCACCGTGAGTCCCCGTATATATTTGAGTCGGGCGGTAAATGCGGTTTGCCTCTAGCTGTTCCTTCCAGTGGGCCAACCAGCCGGCAACACGGGCGATCGCAAAAACTGGTGTAAATAAGTCCAGCGGAATTCCCATTTTGCGGTAAACCAAACCCGAATAGAAATCTACATTTGCATAAATTCCCTTGTGAGCTAGTTTTTCCTCAACCACTTCTTCTAACTTGATAGCAATGTCGTAATAATCGTCGTGGCCGAAGTTCTCAAACAACTGTTCCGCTAACCTCTGAAGAATAGTTGCTCTGGGATCTTTCACCTTGTAAACTCGGTGACCGAAACCCATAATTTTGTCCTTATTTGCAACGCACTTCTCGACAAAAGGCCGCACATTTTCTACCGAACCAATTTGCTCCAACATATCAATCACTTCTTCATTAGCTCCCCCGTGCAGCGGCCCCGCCAAAGTGCCAACTGCTGAAGCAATCACTCCGTAAGGGTCTGTCAGCGTCGAAGCTGTTACCATTGCCGAAAATGTAGAGGCATTAATTGTATGTTCAGCGTGGAGAGTCAGACAAGTGTCAAAAATTCTAGCTAACAGCGGATCGGGTTCTTGCTCGTTGAGCATATAAAGAAAGTTAGCCGAGTAGTCCAAGTCATCCCTCGGCCGCACCGGGTCATTTCCCCGTCGCATTTGCTGGAACGCTGCTACCATCGTGGGAATCTTCGCTAGCAGCCGCACTACAGCTTCTCGAATGTATGCTGGGTTAGCCAGAGCTCGGCGGGAGTAGAACAAGCCCAGGGCGGCCGCTGAAGCTTGCAGGGCGTCCATTGGATGTCCTCTTTCAGGAAAGCATTTCATCATGTCCCGGATGCGATATTTGATCCGGCGGTGATAGCGAATTTCATGCTCGAAAGCTTCTAGTTCTTCCTTTGTCGGAAGTACCCCCCAGATTAATAAATATGAAGTTTCGAGAAAGGAACTTTTCAGTGCCAGTTCCTCGATGCTAATCCCGCGATATTCCAGCAACCCTTTTTGTCCATCAACGTAGCTAATGCTGGACAAGGTGGCGGGAACACCTTCTAAACCTGGTTTGAATTCGCCGACGACCATTGCGATACCGTTTTATGTGAGTTCAATCTACTAAAAGTACATTACCAGAAACGAAGATAGTGTCGCAGTCTTGACAGATAATCATGTGAACAAACCTGACGGTCAACTGAGTACAGTTAGACCGCAGGCTTCTTTTTCCTTTTTTTCAAAGGCTTTTTATAGTGAGGTAGTTCCACCCCCACTTGCTAATATAGTATCAGAGTATTTCCCGATCATCAAGGGGTATAAAAGAATAATTGTCGCTTTGGGTACCTACACCCGACGAGCCTTTCATCCCAAGGAGTAATTCCCAACGGGGTACTTCGCGCAGCGCTCTGATTAATCCCCTCTAAATATACCGAGGGACTTCCCGGCTGGTAGTTAATTCGGGTTCAGAAACCGGGTTTTTCAACAGACAGCCCGATCGCACCGCTGCGTATTGTCGCCCCTTTTTCCCGGTTTCCCCGTCCCAGAATGCCGTTTTAAGAGGGCTGGCGCGTCCTGTTAATGTCGGGGCGGTTCGCTGTTTCTAGTGCAGCAAAAACTTGGGCGCAGTTAGCCAAAACATTTGGCTGCGGCCCACAGGGGAGCCGGTCTCCGGGAGGATTAAGCCGATGATACCTGCTTTTTTGAGAATCAGGGCATCTTGCGATCGAGCCCAAAGCAAAGTTTCTGCCCAGTGGCCTAAGTCTGGTTGGTGGCCCACCAGGGCCAAGCTGCCGCTACCTATTTCCTGCCACTGTTTGTACCACTCCAGCCAGTTCCCGATGTCTCCTGAAGGTGCGAGGGCGGCGGATTCTTCTATTTGGGAACTCAAACCGACTGTTTGCAGGATTTGCGCCGTTTGCTGGGCCCGCAGTAGGGGACTCGTGAGAATCAAGTCAAACTGAATTTCGAGCTCGTACAGCCGCTGGGCAATTTTCCGGGTTTTACGATCGCCCTCTTTAGTCAGCGGGCGTTCAGAGTCTGTATCATATTCTTCGGGCTCGGCTGCGATACCGTGCCGGATCAGATAAATAACCATATATCAATACTTCCAGGCATTTTATTATCCCGTTTTTCTAGGAGCGGTCTAGGATATACCTACCTTTTGCCTATTCTACAACTGGATTAAGCTCTGGCGCCGTCATCTGGTTGGCGCTTGTGTAACGATCGCGCCCTTGTCGTTTCGCATCATATAATGCTCGATCGGCGAGGGCAACGAGTTCATCCGGTGATGTTTCCGCAGTGGGAATCACAGTTGCAATTCCCATGCTAACAGTCACGATCGCGCTCACATTAGATTGCTCGTGAGGGATTCCCAAATCTCGGATTGCCTGTCGGATCGACTCAGCAACCGCGATCGCGCCATCCGCATCCGTATTCGGTAGGATAGCAGCGAATTCTTCGCCCCCGTAACGTGCCAACAGATCCGATGAACGTTTAACCGCAAGTGCCGCCGATGAAGCCACTTTTACTAAACAAATATCCCCAGCTTGATGTCCGTAGCAATCGTTATATCGCTTGAAATAATCTACATCCAACATAATCAACGAAAGCTGTTGTTTCCCCTGCATCAGTCGGTGCCATTCCGACTCCAATCGCTCATCAAAACAGCGGCGGTTTGCTACTTGTGTTAACCCATCTGTCGTAGCAATTAATCTTTCTTGTTCCGCCCGGTGTCTGAGCATCTCCTCGGCCCGCTTGCGTTCTGTAATATCAGCAAAAGTCGTTACTACTGCATAGGGTTGAGACTGATTCATTTGGAACAGCGGTTGCGAATTAATCGAAATCCAAGTCAGCGTTTTATCCGATTTGTGAATGCCCATCACCACATTTGATACGGGTTTTCCCGTCCGTAGGGTAATCATTGCCGGATGCTGTTGGCAGGGGAAGGGAGAGCCATCTTCCTGAACGGTTCGCCAGTCTAAATCTATGGATGTACGCCCCATCAGTTGTTCGGGGCTCAGTCCGAGAATCCTTCCGGCACTAGCATTACAGGTAGTAATTTTTCCGTCTGCTAGCTGAAGTACGACGCCTTCAGTCATGCTTGTAATCACAGAACGATACCGTTCCTCGCTTTCCTGTAATTGACTCAGGAGAATGTTTTTAGCATCAAACTCTGAAGCCAGATGCAGGCTACCCGCCAAAAACCCCGCCATCAGTTGTAAGGTATGAATATCTGACTCTGTAAAGGCACAGGGTGTACCGGAAACAACTTTTAAGACGCCAACCCGATCGTCCTGATAGAACAAGGGAACAACCACCAGTGACCGGATACCAATGCGCTGACAGGCAGACTGATCCACCCGTGTATCGGTTTGTGAATCATCGCAAAGCATGATTTGGCCGGTGGCAATACATTTTCCCGATAAACTTGTCCCTACTTTGATCCGTAATCCAACATAGGCGCTGGCGATACCGCTGGCTGCCCGATACACCAACTCATCCCCTTCCAGCATTTCAATCACGGCCCCATCGGCACCGAGCGATTTTTGAGTTCGCTCGGTAATCACCGCCATGACTGCATCGAGATTGGGATTGCGGATGGCGATTTCCTGTTGGGTGGCAATCACCACAGCCAGACGCTGGAACTCTTGTTGTAATGCTGCTTCTGCTTGCTTGCGAGCGGTGATATCCTTCATAAAGCAGTGATGCCCGATCGATCGCTCCTGCGAGTCGTAGGCTGCCAACATCACCACCTGCTTGTAAAAGATCGAGCCATCTTTCCGGATACCCCGGGCCTCAACCTCCACTCGGCCCTCGGCTAGCATTTTTTGATAAGCGACCCTCATCCTGTCGCAGTCTTCGGGATGAACTGTTTTCTGCCAACTCATACCAACCATTTCTTCAGGCTGATAACCTGCTAGATTCGCGTAGGCTTGATTAACGGTGATGTACCGTCCGAAAATATCCAGCCGCGAGATGCCCTCAACGGCATTAGCAAGAGCTATACTCATTTCTCTGAGTTCTGTTTCCGCCTGGACAAGATCCGTAATGTCTTGGGATGTACCAAACAACCGAACGACTTTTCCCTCTGCATTGAGTTGGGCCTGTCCTCTGGCTTCGGTATGGCGGATAGAACCATTCGGGCGCACGATTCTGAGGCGCAATAGATAAGGCTCTCCGTGAGTGAGCGCTCGTTGAACTACCCGGTGTAGCTGTCTGGCACTTTCGGGATGGTAAAGCCGCAGGTTTTCTTCATAGGTAGGTTCGCCTAGGGCGCTGGATCGTCCCAAAATCTCGAAGAGTTCGGGAGACCAGGTAATTTTACCGGCAATCACGTCAAATTCCCAGCTACCGATGTGGGCAACCCGCTGGGCTTCTGACAACCGGGTTTCACTCTTTTGCAGGGCTGTTTCTACCTGCTGGCGGTCGGTAATGTCTTTTTCGTTCACGAGCAACATCGGGTTGCCTGTTACCGGGTCGTCGGTACACCGCACGTCCATCCCATGCCAGCGAATTCCCGCCAGAGTAATCACTTGAGCCTCCGTGCTAAATACCTCACCGGACTTAAGAACTGCCATTGCTCGCTCTCCTACCTGAGAGTCAACAAAGCGACTCACAAAAGCATTGTCTGTCGCAGAGTGAGGGTGCAGCGCATCCCCATAACAGCGCAAAGCTGCGGGGTTTTGCAGCAGCGGCAGACCTTCGATGGTATATAGCGAAACCATGAGCGTGGTGTGTCGGAGTGCCTCGATCGATCGCAAGGTTTCCTGCTCAATCTGATCGGTAGTTTCAACCATCCCCTCTACCAGCATTGCCAAACGCCCGCTATCAATCCTGATGCCAGAGCAGCGACAGCCGACAGAAACAGGCTGACCGTCGGGGTAAAACGTCCATTGCTCGGACAAGGTTTTGCCTTGCTCAAACTGCTGTAAATAGCTCTGCAAGCGAATCCGAGTAGACTCTGACATATCGCTAAAGTTGCGACTTATGAGCTGCTGCTGCGTCGAAGCATTCCAAAGGCGTAAAGATGTCTGGTTTGCCCATCGCATTTGCAACTTTTCAATATCAAATACCCAGATCGGGTTTTGCAACAAGTCAAAGGCACTGAGGTGAAAAATATCTCCGCTAGGGGAATAGGCAAAGTCTGGTTGCAGGCAATTTTGATGATTGACTCTTGGCGCGCTTTCTGTATTAATCGCAGTTTGATTCGGTTCTGTTTCGAGTTCCGGCGGTTGATTTGGCGCCCGCACCGGGCGGTGAGATTCCAGATGCCGCATCCTCAACCCAAGCTGCACTGCAACGTATTGCACGATCTGAACGTCGAGAGGCTCCCACTGACGCGGACTTCGGCATTGATGAGCAATCAACAGTCCCCAAAGCTTCGGAGATTGCTGCTGTTTGCCATCTAGCAAGATTGGCACCACTAAATTGGCCTGAACCTGGATGCGATCGAGCAATTCGACATCACAAGCTTGAAGATGACCGCTGTGAATATCAGAAATGCTGCTCGTTTGTCCCTGGCTGTAACGCTCTACCCAGGTAGCTTCCAAGCAAGGATCGTAAATCTGTTTTCCTAGGATTCGTGGCCACTGGGCATCAACCGATTCAGCCAATACTACGCCATTTCTATGCGGTAGGAAGCGATAAATTATCACGCGATCGGCTTGCAGCAGCACCCTGGTTTCTTCTACCGCACATTGCAAAATTGTCTCCTCCTCCGCGAACTCGTTGATTTGAAGTGCAATTGCTGAAATTTTTTCTATAATTTTATCTAACGACCAAGAGGAATTCTGTTTTGTAAACATCTCCGTGTTCCTTTTTTTTCAATCTATTTTTTACAATTATAACCCCCGAAAAATAAATAATATAGAATTTTTTTTTAAGTCTTACCAACAGATTGTTTGCTTGAGGTAAAAAATGCAAAAGTTTTGCAAAGTTTTATTTGAAACTCACTAATCTCCTGCAAAAATATAAATTTTAGGCTTTTATGTGATTTAGCGAAGCCTTTATGTTTTTCCATGTCTATTTGGCTGATTGTACGGCATTTTTTTATCAAAATCAGCCCAAACATCCTGGGTCGCCTCGAACAAAGTGTGATTTATTTAGCGATTTTATAGAAAAAATTCCAAAAAATAACCCTGTAAAATTATTAAAATTTTAAATTTCTGTTGTGGAGGTTAGTAAACTCTATGAAATTAAATTTGCCACCCAATCTTTTTTTTACCAAAATACTTCCTTGCCTTTTTTGACAAAAGTTACAAAAACGGTTTCTTGAGCGTGTAATTTTGGGAAATTGGTATAAAATTTATTACTCTTAGTCTTGGACGGAGCAAGGGGTTTTTTTAACCCCCTTACTTCGTTCAAACCCTCAATAAGAGTGAAAAACCCGGTTGATGAGAGTTGGAGTGCGGCCAGGACTGATTGTCAAATTGAAATTTTGCCCAAAAGCCGAAAAAAACGGCGCCAAAGCTCGTACTAAGCGGAGGTCTAACCCAGCGGCATTCCCAGGCTGTTGCTGGAATCAATACCGCACCTAGAAACCCCAGAGTTAATGATCGTAAACAGGATTGTCTTTAGGACTAATTAAATGCAGCAACTTTTGCTTAATCTGATCGTCGAATACTTCCCATTTCAGCCTTGCATAATCGCTGTTCTCATTGCCGCCAGAAAGAAATCCCACCGGAATTTCAAAACCTCCAGCTTGACTTCTGCCGCCACCAAAAAAGCGTCCTTGAGCATCTTGACCGAAGGCTTCTTTAATGAATTCGTCGGGGTCGAGAGTGAGTTTATTAGTTCGCAGCGAGCCAATTACTACTTCAATTTCTTCGTCTTTGTCGTGAACAATTGCGTAAACAACGGCTGTATGTACGTTCTCCTCTGTTACTAAAAAGTCCGCCGCTTGGGGAATAGAATCCCGATCGTCATAGCGGAGGTAGCCGATGCCGGCGATCGAAAAATTGTTCTGGACGGTGCGGTGTTTGAGCGATCGCTCGATCGCGTCCATCACCCACTTAGAACGAGACGACTGTAACACCGCATTCAGCAACTGCGGGTCGTAAAATCGGCTCAAATAAGCCGCAGCTAAAAAGTCTTCCTCCTGAGCTTGTCTGAGGGCGATCGTATCCGATCGCAAACCGTGCATCAAAGCTGTAGCGCACTTGATGTGCAGACTGACGCTGGCGTCGAGAGTTAGGAGTCCAGACTGTAAATACTCGGCAAAAATCGTGGCTGTAGCGCGGATTTGAGGGCGCAAATCGGTAAATTCTGCATTCATTTCCCCCTGCAAATTGTGATGGTCGATGACGGCGGCGATCGAAACTCCAGCGGCTAAAATATACTCGGTTAAGTTACAAGTCGTCCCTTGATTGTCAATAAAAGCGCAGCCCTGAAACACCGACAAATCCTTAGTTTTTACTGTTTCCAGCGTCCACCGCTGCAACGGCAACCCTGTCAATTTAACTAAGGCAATATTTTCTTGGTGGCTGAGGGCGCCGGCGTAGATAATCTCGCATTGGATATCGTATTGTTCGGCGATTAATTTGTAAGTCCAAGCGCTTGAAAGTGCGTCGGGGTCTGGAAAATCTTGCAGCAATATTAATTGGCGATTGCCTTTGTGCCGATCGAACATTTGGCGCAATTGCTCGACTTTGCGATCGTGCAATTCCTCGCGGAGACGGCCGCGATTCTCTTCGGAAACAACTTCGGCTTTGCTGCGCCGTTTCCCAGGGGCACTCACTGCGGGTACAACCTCGCTGCTGGAATCAAACTCACCTTCGCGGTTGCCAGATGTTCCATCGGAATTGGTAAGGGCGTGGTCTTTCATCATTAAAAATTAACAATTTAACTATTCAGGATTGGCACGACATTGGCTCTTAAACCCGGTTTCTTTGTAGATGCCTCGTTATCAAAGCCAATACTTATTACGAGAAACCGGATTTAAGAGGGTAAATTCTCTTTAACTTTTTACCTCATGCACGGCGTGTGCGTTGCAACGAAGCAATCTCAGGACTCAGAACTTCCGCAAAAAACCCCCGCGCTTGCGCTGACAGGGGTTTTAAAGGCCTATTACATATTTTTGCCATTCTTTGTGCATACCGCTCTTAACGTGTTTAGTCACTTCAAAATAAAGACCACTGTGAGGTTTCCTAGGCGGATAGCGCAGCGGCATTCCCGCTTCTTTTGGCGTGCGGCTGCCTTTATTGACATTGCAGCGCACGCAGGCGGTGACGAGGTTTTCCCAACTGTCCCCTCCTCCGCGCGAGCGGGGAATTACATGATCGAGGGTTAAATCGTCCCCCGTATAACTACAGTATTGACAAGAGTGTGCGTCCCGGTGCAAGATGTTCCGGCGGGTTAGCGGAATATCCTTATAGGGAACTCGGACGTAATGCCTGAGTCGGATCACAGTTGGTAGCGGGAAGTTTGGCGCAATAAATTTCCCGTTGTGTTCTACCTGTTCTGCTTTTCCTTTCAGCAACAAAACTACCGCCCTTCGCCAATTGGTGATGTTAAGGGGTTCGTAGGAGGCGTTCAGCACCAGAACATTGCCCATTGTTGATTATTAAAGAGAATATTTTTACCGATGGTAACACAGGTTCCCATTTAGGTGGGACGGGATCGGGAAGAGCGAGGCGATCGCAAAAAACGCTGAAAAACCGATCCTTTACCCTATACCTTCGCGCCTGCGCCCCCTAGGGCTGCATCTATTTTCTGCCTTTGGTGTTTCTCAGCGAGCTTTTTTCCCGGAGTTTTGGCCCAGATGAGGCCAGTGTGTGCGAAGGCAAAAATTTGCAAAATAAATTTTATTTTTTTCTCTAAATGCCTAATCTTCCCGGCAACAAACAGTTTAACTTTTTAGACTATTAGTAACCTTAAATGAAAAAGCTTATTACTGCTCATGAAATTTCGGCTCTTAAAGTCAGCTTTTAGCGCGTCAATTATTGCCCTTGCTGCTCAGATTTTAGCCAACAGTCCAGCCTTTGCCCAAGCGCCTTCATTCTTCTGCGGCGCTGCTGGCGGCCGCCCAGCTACAATTGCTGTCCAACAAGGCAAAAATATTCCCGTTATTTTGTGGCTAGCTGATAACTATTTTAATGAATCAGGAGAAGATGCGATTACTCGGTGCACCAGAGTCTCAGGAATTCTCAACAACTCGCAACCGCAAGGAAGCTGGGAGAATGTTGTCACAGCAGGTGCATCTAGCAACGGTCAACTAATTATTTGTGCAGCTAATCCTCAAGACGGTTCCTGTAGATTATTATATCAAGTACCCAAAGGTCAAAATCCCGAACAAGCCCGACAAGAACTCTTAAAAAGAGTTACAAATCCTAATGTAAGTGTTTCGCCTGTTAAAGTAAATTGATAGTCATTAGTAGGGACATGGCATTGCCCCTAGGTGTCAACTTAAGGTACAACCAATAGTCCGGCAGGGGTTGAAACCCCTGCCTCAAAGCTAAAGTCCTCTAAAAGAGGACTAATGAGTTGAGATTCTTCTCTTCAGTCCTCTTTGAGAGGACTTTCGCTATTAGACAGGGGTTTCAACCCCTGGCGGACTTGATGGATGACTAACGAACTTGGCGGGCTGGCAGCTTAAGTTGACACGCTTTGGGCACGGTGCGGTGTCCCTACTTGCAGATAGTTGAAACTCTTGTAAAATACTTCGGTTGAGTGGTGAAAAAATCGCAGCTTTGCTTCAGCAATTCTTCTAACCCTTCAACCTGCCTCAACCAGACAGTGCCGTTGCTTCCAGCTACAGCAATTTGCTTTCCCTCTCCACTCCAACTGACACTAACAACATTCTCCTCGAACTCAAATTGAGCAACCTGCCGCCCCGCTAAATTCCACAGCCGTACAGTCTTGTCAATTCCCACTGTAGCAAGCCGTTCTCCGTCGGGACTAAAACTAATTGATTTCGCATCAAAATGCAAGGTTTGAAATTCCTTAACTAATTCTTTTTCTGACAGATTCCACAGCCCAACTTTGCCATTCAATGTTACTGTAGCAAAGCGATACTGGTGTTGAGCCGGAGTGAAACTCAGCCCAATTGCCTGAACAGGCAGTGTTTTTTTCAGCTTGCCCGACAAATTCCAAAGTCGCACTGTAGATTTGCCATCTAAAGTCGTTATGAAATCGCCCTTTGGACTAAAATTTACGCTTCTCACTAAGCCGTTGTGACCTGGGAGTTTCAGGCTAGGCGATACTAATTGTGGCAGTTTAGACAAATCCCAAAGTGCAGCATAGCTGTCTATCCCTGCCGCCACTAATAACTTTCCTTCAGGACTAAAAGTGATGCTAGTAACAGAGCCTTTAATTCCTGTCAAAGTAGAAATATTTTTACCTGATAAATTCCATATTTTAACTGTGCTGTCCCTTCCGGCGGTCGCTAAAAATTTACCATTCGGGCTAAAGTTTACCATATTAACTGACTGCTGCAAGGCTTTCCATTCAGCAATTTTTTGCCCGGAAAAGTTCCAAAGCCGAACTCGATCGTCTATTCCTGCGGTTGCTAAAACCTGCCTGTTTGGGCTAAAAGTGACGCTGGTAACTGCACCTTTATGAGCTTGCCAATTTATCTTTGTTGGCAGAAGTGATGAGGCTTTTGTCTCCTGTGTTGCGCTAATTTTATCAAGAATTATTTGTAATGCTAATAGCGGTCTAGTTGCCGGGTATTGTTCTAGCTTGTGTTTATTTTGTACCAATGTTTTTAATTTTTTACCGGAGGCGATCGCCCTCAATAAAGCTTCTGATAAAGCTTCGCTGTTTTCGGTCTTTTGAGATACGGCCAACAGTAAAGCATCGCTGCCATTTTGTTCGATTTCAATACTTGCTTGTGCGAGTTTAAACCGCTGGTAAGCGAGAGTTGAAAAGCCGATCGCCGCCAGTAACGATGCTGCCAGTACCGCAGAACCGATGCCGATCCACTGTTTGGCTTTTTGTTTGGCTGAGTCAGCTTCAATCAACGCTTTTTCGGCATCACAGACAGCTTTTTTGGTTTCGAGTGTAGCTAAATGCAGCAGTTGATTTTGGTCGCTCAAAATAACTTTCTGGCTAGCCGTCAAAAACTGAAAATCTTCGTTTCTCAAACTTTTTCCGGCCGCCCAAACTAATGCTGACTGCAAATCATCCCCTCGCAACAGTTGGGAATCATCTTTACAGCTAGAATTTAGCCAGACTTTGATTGCTTCCGAGTAAGGCGAGAGTTTTTGTAATTTTTCTTCAATTAGTCCTTTGTTAAATACAGCTTGATAAATAGGATTAGAAATTGTTAGTTTTTCCCCGCGCTTAACGATTAATCCGCTTAATCGCAACTCCATTTGTTCGGCACTACCATCGGGCACAGTTTCAGTTTGTTCTAAAATTTGCTGATATAATCCTAGTCTCCTGACAATCCGCTGGTTTTCTTTGAAAAGCCGATCGCGAATTGTGGACAAATGTTCTGGGACATCCTGAGACTCCCAATTCTCCACTATTTTCAAGCGCACTACCTTCTCCACCCATTCTTGAGGATTTTGGATGGTATCTTTCCCCCCGAATGTAGGGGCGGTGCCCCCGTGCCCGCCCTGGGGTAAATCCGGGATTAAATCTGCATTTTCCAGCAAGAGTTTGCACAGCTTTTGAGTCAAAAAAGGTTGCCCGCCAGTCCAATACAATACTTCTCTCAAAACTTCCTGATAACTGTCTGTAAGCTCTGCCAGCCCCGCTGCTAGCGGTTGAGCTTCTGTTTCGTCAAAACCAGTTAATTCGATCGCCTTGCCAATATTAAAAGGGGTATTGCTGGTGGCATTTTGCTCGCGGCACAAATCCGTCGGCGATGCTACGCCTAAGAGGGCCCAAGTTAGGCGATCGAACTCGGAATTGTTGGCGCGCTTGTTGTAGCACGATCGAATTAAGGCTAAAAAATCGTCGGCGGGAAAATCTAGGGCGAGAATGCTATCGATTTCGTCAATAAAAATGACAATATTGCTGGAAATGTTGGGTAAGAGTACAGTTTCGATGAATTCGCTCAATCTTTGAACCGGGGTTAAAAAATTGCGATCGCGCCACCAAGTCCGCACGTTGACAATATCCGACAGGTTAAAGTTATTTTCGAGAATGCGTAGCAAACCAGCATACCACTGTTCGGGAGTGACGCCGCGGTTGCCAATTTCCGAAATGTCGATCGCCGCACAAGCAATTCCTTCATTTCTCAGCCGCTGAATTGTCCGCACCTGCAAGCTTGATTTGCCCATTTGCCGGGAATTCAAAACATAGCAAAATTCCCCGGCTTTCAATCCGTTATATAAATCGTCGTCGGCTTGCCGCTTCACGTAATTTGGAGCGTTATTGGTGAGACTGCCGCCGACTTGATAGTAACTGGGTTTTGTGGTAAAATTCATAGGATAAAATGGTAAAGTTCAAAAAAAATATTGGGATCATTCGGCGGTTGAAACCGCTACTACACAAACAAAGTCCGCCTTCGCGGACTGAAGAAATGAGGCGTATTAAAGGAAACTTTTGTATGATACATTGTACCACAATAAAACATGAAAAGTGATTGGATTGGATATCACCGCGAAAAAGATAAGTTAAGAGGTGAAATTTGGTCTTTGCTGAAGCAGCAAGCCGCATCTATTGGCGATCCGTTTGGTCATATTCCCAACTTTGTCGGTGCACAGGTGGCGGCCGAAAAATTAGAAAATTTACCAATTTGGCAACAAGCAAAAACGATTAAGTGCAATCCAGATTCGCCACAAATTCCGGTGCGGATGCGGGCTTTGCAAGATGGAAAACGCCTGTATATGGCAGTACCGCGATTGACAGACGATCGCTGTTTTGTTGAGTTGACTGCTGAGGATTTGCAGAGGCAAAATATATCAATTGCCGAAAGTGCGTTAGCGAAGCCCTCGAAGAGGATCGCCCGCAAAGCACTCGCCTGCGGAAAATTGGTAAGTTTTGCAGAAATGGAGCCGATTGATTTAGTAATAGTCGGCTGCGTAGCAGTAACCCGCAACGGTGGAAGAACCGGGAAAGGTGCAGGATTTGCGGATTTGGAATTGGCGATGCTGGAGGAATTTGGGTTAATAAAAACTGATACTCCGATTGTGACAACAGTGCATCCTTTGCAAATAGTCGAAGATTCGCGTTTACCAATGCAAGCTCACGATTGGGCACTGAATTCGATTGTTACTGCCCAGGAGGTAATTGAGACTAATACAAGTTATCCGCGTCCAATTGGGTTAAACTGGGATAGTATACGGCCGGAACAGTTGGAAAAAATTCCGATTTTGCGAAAGTTGAGAGAGCAATTAACCAATAACCAATAGCTTTTAATCAAAATCAAGGCAAAAGAGCATCTACAGCGATCGCCCCAATTTCTATCCCTTCAATAATAATCGGTATAACAGCCGATCGCCCGAAATCCAACCTTTGACTGTAATCTGGCTGCTCAACTTCCACAAGAGGTTGAGAGTACACCTCAACCAGTCCTTCAACAAGATTCACAATCCAATAAATCGCAATTCCAGCGCGGGCATAAATCCGTTTTTTGACAGTGCGATCGCGCTGAAGCGTCGTATCAGATACTTCAATAATAAGCGCAATATATTCAGCACCCGGATGGCGATCGAGATACTGCCGCGTATCCCCTCGGACAACCACTATATCAGGTTCAGGTTCGCTGTTGGATAGCGTTATCGGTTCTTGGGAATCAACATACCACCCCGCAGGTAAAATATTCTCTAAAGCTGTTCTGGCAAGACGAGTTGTTGCTCGATGCGGTGGATTTTTGGGCATTTTGAAAACCAGCCAACCTTCCAGCAATTCTACAGAGTCATCATCCGTGAGAATGCCAGCTTGAATTATCGCATGATACTGCTCGATGCTCAAGCGCAAAATCAGATCGTTCGGAATTGCGGCGACACTTTCGACGGGCGGCATAACTGTAGGGGGGAGTTGATTATTGTCTTATTTTACTGTTTATTTAACGAACCGCGAAGGCGCGAAGGACGCAAAGTAAGAAAGAAAAAGAGGAAGAAGGTAATTTCATAATCTATCTACTTTGTGGTGAACACGCGCCATGCAATGAAAGCAGTAAAACCTAGATAACCAAACACGGCTATCCAATCTAGCCAATTATCGGATGTTATCAAAAAAATATCGTTCATGGGCTGTTTTAATCTAAAAAGAGGTAGATTGTGATTTGTCGTTTTGTGGGGGCGGGTTTATGAGATTGTTCATTTTAGGCAATTATTGTCGGTGAACCCGCCCCTACCATATCTGGAATTATAGGATAGCAGAGCGATCGGACTTAGACGATCGCGCTCAAGTGCGATCGAAAATATTGTCGGTACAGTTCGCACCTCGGCACGCATTCGTTCCCCTGCAACTTTACCAACCCCAAACTGTCTAATTTAAACGCCTGCATTGCCTTTAATTGCACCGGAGAATCCGCCACCACAATCTCTCTCATCCCCTGCGCCAACTCTGGATATTCTTCCAAATTCCACAACTGGCGGCGCAAATGGTCGCTGTAAATTCCCGCATCTGCGATCGCAGTTTCTTTTAATTCATCGAGTGTCAAATCCGATCGCGAAATGTGATATAATGCAACTCGCACTAAATACGGATGTCCGCCGACAATTGTCGTCAATTTTTCAACTTCTGCATCCGACCAATTCAAATTATGGCGCGCTGCTAAATCTTGTATTTGCTGAGAGTTGAATTCGGGCAAATCTACGGGAAGTCCGACGTTAAAAGGCGATTGATTGATGTTCATCGGGATGTAAACTTCGGTGGAGTGAACTACAATTAATCGCAGTTTTTTCCAGATGTCGCGTCGCTTCGATTCTTCGTGCCACGCCCGCAGCAGTCCTAAAAAGTCTTCGGCAATGTCGGGATATTGGAAAACGCGATCTATCTCGTCTAATCCTAAAATTAAAGGACTGTCGATTTGCGGCAAAATGTATTTTTCAAAGTAATCTTTGCAGTTGACCTTGCTGCCAAAAATCTCGTCCCAATAATCGTCTAATTGATTGGGTAAGTGCAACTCGCGGCCGACGTAAGCGCAAAACCACTTTAAGAATTTATCTAAGTTGGCAAATACGGCTTTATCTACTAACTGAAAAGTTAGCGGCACGGTGCAATAGCCTTGACGGGCTCCGTGATGCAAAATTCTTGCCATCAAGGAAGTTTTACCCATTTGTCTCGGTGCTTTAATTCTAATTAACGCGCTGGGCTGCACAATAGTTTGATAGCAGCGTTCTTCGATGGGCGGGCGTTCTACATAAAATTGAGAAGCGACATCGACTTGTCCTCCCGGTAATTCAGGTTCGGCGGCGGGTAGAGGTATTTCGTCGCTGCTAATTTCTAATAGCTGTTTTTGTGTTAAATCTTCCGTTTGTTCTGTGACGGATGCGGGTTTTTCTGCTAGCAAATTCAGAACTTCTTCGATAATAATTGGAGTGTCGGCGGTGGTTTTCCATTCCCTCTGTTTGATGCGGTACAGATAGCCCCGCAAGTCGTGATTGAGAGGCGCGTTCAGGGGAAAGCCGACGCGGATGGGGAGAATTATGGGTTTTCTGTCAGGGCGGGAGTCTTGTAGTTCTTTTGCTTGCTGAACTTGATATGTTAGCAGTTCGCTTGGGTTTCCCGTTGGCGGCAACAGTAGCAGCAAATAATCGCATTCTTGGAGGAATAAATTAATGCGATCGAACCAATTATCTCCCAATCTAATGTTATTTTCTGCTGTGAAAACTGTATGACCGATCGCGCTTAAGGCCGTTTCTAACTGTTTTCCCAACTCGCGATCGGGTTCGGCGCTGCGATAACTCACAAATACTTTAACAATTCTGCTGCTGGTGGCTGTTTCCCCCGCTGGTGGCAAATTGTCCAGCTCGTCTAAATTTTCCGATTCCTCCAGTTTAGCCGATCGATGATCGCTAGCAGCCAGAGTCATTTCAAAAGCCGCGAACAACTGTCGAATTTTACTCAAATCCGCACCTTCTCTACCCTGCTTAATTTTGCTGACTGTATCGGCACCGACGCCAGATTCAGCCTCGATTTCCGTCAGAGTACCTCTAATGTTATGTCGGTCAGACCATTCTTGGAGCGCCTCGTTAAGTTTCTTTAAGCCAGAGGCAGTGAGAATGCGACCGCGATCGCGTTTTGACTTGAGCACTTCGCTTGCACTGAAAGGGGAACGAATCTAGAAATTTTAACGCCTTAAGTCCCTATTTTAGGCGATTTTAAGGAAGATAGTCAGCCAGCCGGAATTTAAGGGATTTTACTTGAAGAGGTTTTTGGGGCGATCGACTCCTCAAACTCTGTCCTGATAACGGCTTCAACAGTTGAATATATTTGAGGAGAAAAAGTTTTTCTTAACTCCCCAATCTCCGCCGCTAATGACGATTTAACTTTTTAGAGTAGATACACCAAGCAAAAAAGGAGAACCCAAATGAACAAAATCTTACACAGACTGGCAATGGCCGCTTTGGGAACTGCCGCCATTTTCACCATTAATACACTTAATAATTTAACAGAAGCATCAGCCGCTGGTAAATTTGACGAACCAGAAATTTATCAAAACACAGTTTTTCCACTTGGCGTACCGGGTCAGTTCCATAAATAGGCAAATTCATTGATTGATTTAATTTAATTAAGGAGAAATTATGAAGTCTACACTCTGTTCGCCGCAACCTATAGCTACAAAATCTGACTCGGTTGATACTGAGGCGATCGATGCCTGCACTGCACTTGCGTGGGTGGAATTGGTAGCATTAGATGCCAGCGATCTCACCGGGGATGATTGGCTGGCTTTGTGCGATGATATAGATAGCGGGGAAATCTACCGCTGCTGGTTTTTGTGGCGCGACCGCGAAGTTAGCGGTAATTGGGAAGCTTACGATCCTTTGAGCGATCGCCGATTTGTTGCTAAAGGAAAAGTTTTTCTCAAAGCCGCGATCGACTCCCTTGAAGATGCTAGAAATCGAGAAGTCGCTTAAGTTGAATTCATGTCAGGTGCATAAAATTTGTGCATACAAAACAAGAATTCTGCCAAGAGAATTCGCCACTGTACAAACTTTCGTCCGCCGACGCGAGACTGGAAGAAAAAGGGGTAATAGAACCGGATTTGATAGGAGTCCCGGAAACGGAATACTCTCAGAGAAAATAAAAAAAATACGGCTGCGGGCAAGAGTTGACTGTATGATGCTAGGTGCTTCGTCTCGAAAGCGGTCGAGAACACTGTGACCGCCGCTTTCTCGTTGCAGCCGTTAAATTCTTTCTCTTCAAACATGACTCCTAAACTGCGATGGCTGTTGCCTGCCGCCCTTAGTCTTTTCTCGATCGTCCTTCCCGCAAAAGCTGATACACTAACATCTTGGCACTTCGATGCCCGCGAAAACCAACTCAATTTAACAACAGATTCAGGAGTTCAGCCGGAAGTCAAACTAATCCCCAATCCCACCCGCTTAGTAATTGACTTACCGGGAATAGTCTTGGAATATCCCGAAACTCCTCAAAGTTACAACTCAGCTATTCAACAAATTAGAGTCGGGCAATTTGACACCGGAACTACCAGGTTAGTGATACAATTAACTCCCGGTTATAAGTTAGATCCGCAAAAAGTCCGAGTCATTAGAGAATCTTCCACTCGCTGGTCATTTCAGTTGCCGAATCCAGAGCAAATAGCGGGTAACGAGTTTTTTCAACCAACAGCTATTACCCAGATCGAACAAAAACCCAGTCAAGTTCCCCTAACTGTTTCTTCAGCAACTCCCAGAAATTATGCCGCTGATTTGGGGATTTCAACAGGTTCCGAAATGAGCGCAATCAAGCCTCAAATCGAAAGTGCGATCGAACAGTATAGATCCCTCAGCGCCGGAATGTTTTTTCTGGATTTAGATACAGGAAACTATTTGGATATCAAGGGCGATCGAGTATTTCCGGCCGCCAGTACCATCAAGTTACCAATTCTAATTGCTTTTTATCAAGATGTAGACGCAGGCAAAGTTAGCCTAGACGAAACATTAGTTATGAAGTCCGACTTAGTAGCCAGCGGTTCTGGAACTATGCAAGACAGACCAAATGGCACTCGGTTTAGCATCAGAGAAACCGTAGATAAAATGATTACCATCAGCGACAATACAGCCACCAACATGATTATTGAACGTTTGGGGGGAATTGCTAAACTCAACGAGCGTTTTCGCAGTTGGGGATTAACTGATACCAGAATTCGCAATTGGTTGGGAGATTTTCAAGGAACAAATACCACAAGTTCTGTGGATATGGTAAAGTTGCTGGCGATGCTGTCTCGCGATAAATTAGTTTCTGAATCGAGCCGAGAACAGGCTTTAGAATTATTGCGGCGTACAACAACTAGAACGCTGCTTCCTTCGGGTTTAGGGGCGGGAGCCGTGATTGCTGACAAAACCGGAGATATCGGCTTTGTAGTTGGCGATGCTGGAATTATTGATATGCCCAACGGTAAGCGTTATTTAGCGGCAATCTTTGTCAAACGTCCTTACAATGACCCGATTGTGAGAGATTTTGTCCGTCGAATTTCGCGGATTGTTTACAATTATTTAGACCAACCTGCGGCGAGAGTACCGGATAATTTGCGTTGATCTGAGATGTTGCACCATTGTCAATCAGCCTTTTGAACGGGCTCTGGGCCCGTTCCACAAGAAAATCTACTCTTTGTGGAACAGGCATCTTGCCTATTCTTGAGAATAATGCAATATCTCAGGTTGATCAGACAATTCGGCGATTGAAATCGCTACTAAGCTGTTGTGCATTTAAATAGAATGTCAAAAAACACTCTAATTCTTGTGGGGTGGGCGTCTCGCCCGCCCTGAATATGCAATTTAAATGCGTGACAGCTTACTGGTCAAAGCGATTGGAGCGTTTAACTGAGAATCGCAATCGCACCATGCGAGATGCTGTCAATAAAACAGCTCGAAAAGTAATAAATCATTGCTGGTTTAATAAAATTGGTACTGTAATATTTGGCTGGAATACTGTCATGAAAAATGGTATTAATTTGGGTTCTAAAACTAATCAAAATTTTGTTCAGATTCCAACGGCTCGGCTAAAATCCCGTATTGCTCAGTTATGCGAACAGTACGGGATTCAGTTTGTGGAAACCGAAGAATCATATACCTCCAAGGCTTCCGTGCGTTTCGTTCTGAAGAAACCCAGAAATGGGGGGAATTCAGGCTCTAATAAGGTAATCCAATATGGATTGAGTTCGCACTTTAATCCCTTGTTAGATGACAACTTATTCGTCTTGTGGGTGAGAACACTGTTCAAGTCCCATCCCG